>CAZZAQ010000034.1:10882-14648 GCA_964652165.1 uncultured Bifidobacterium sp. | reverse complement strand
CCCTCAACCAGGTGGGGCGAGCGTCCTCGCGAGCCGTTTGATGACTCGGGATTGCTTGGCTCCGGCTCGGGGACGCTCGCCCCACCGGCCTTCACTGAGGGATTACTCAAAAACTGACGAAAAAGGAAGCTTGCTTATTTGCGTAAACACGCCTATTAAGGCTTTGTAACGCCAGACAACGCCGGTCCAAACGGTCCCATGAGTCTCACGACGAGAATTGGCCGTAGCTCCCGAAGGCAGTCCCATTGACCTCGGGAGGGCTTTACTCTCGTTGAGTTGCTGGTGGTTATGGGGGTGATCCTCATCATGGCCGCGCTCTTGTTGACCGCCTTGGGCCAGACCAAGGAGCATGGGCGCTCGACCGTTTGCAAAAATAACATGCGCCAGCTCACCCTCGGTTTCCTGATGTACGCCGAGGACAACAACGAGGTTTTTCCGTGGCCGGGCGGCACCCCGGACCGCGCCAATAACTGGGATACCAATCCCAACTACGCCGCTGACTGGTGCGCGGGCGGGCAGAATGCCATCAACCAGAGCCTCACGGCGTCGTGGTCCGCGCCGGGCTTCGGGTTCAATCCCGAGTGCGGCTCGGTGTTCCAATACGTGATGAGCCAGCCACGCCTCGATTACGACGCTACTTTCAAGCAGCCTTACGAAACTTACCGCTGTCCGGGCACCGGCACGCTCGGCGAAAAGCAGCGGGTGAATTTCAGCGCCAACGGCTGGATGGATCCGGGCGAGCGCTTCGGCGATGTGCCGCCGCGGGGCGCGACCAGCACCCCCGGCGCCGGCAGGGTGCCCCCGCAGGGGGTCATGACCACCAGCGTCACCGACCCGACCCGCAAAGTGCTTCTGGTAAACGAAGACCCGAGCCGGATGCTCAACTGCGCCTTCGACCCCGGCAGCGCGACCCGCGCCAAGGACTTCGTGCAGCACGCCGGCCGCTGCAACGTGGCGTTCCTCGACGGCCACCTGGAAGGCGTGCAGCCCAGGACACTCCTGCGGATGCAAGGCCTCGACAGGGACATCTACTTCAACTGCGGGAAGTAGGGGAGGCAGTAAATCGTCGGCACTGGGGCGGGTAGGGCCGCCTCGCCTCAAGCCGCCGCTTCAGGTGGTCATCGCGTAAATTGCCGGCCGGTATCGCGGCTTGGGGATCGGCTTCTTCCGCGCGCGGCAGGTTTCCAGCCAGGCGCCCTTGGCGAGCTGCACCTCGCGCAGGGCCTCCTCCGGCGTTCGGCCAAACGCCGAGCACGACTTCAAGTCGGGAATGTCCGCAATGTAGCCGCCGTCCTCCTGGCTGAAGAACAGGTTGATGTGATAATCGCTCATGGCCTCAATCGTTCATTGTCAGTTGAAACTCTTCCACGTCGCGCAGGAATTGTCGAATCTGGTACGGCTTGGCCGCTCCCCGGTCGTTTTGCAGGTTCAAGGGCCGGGTGGCCTGTGGATGCTCGAAAATGTGGTGACTGCCCCGCGTCCGATCCAGGCGATAGCCGAACGCCCGGACCACCTTGCAAAAGTCCTCGAACCGGATGTTTCGCGAGCCGGCCAGCAGCTTCTCATAGGTTTTCCGCGCCTTCATGAAGCGGCTCAGCAATACTCGCCGGTGCCGCTGCCGTCAACAGCGCCAGCGGAAAGCACGTGCGACATGGCGTGCCCGGCGCGGAGCGGGCCGGGTTGAAAGATTCTTGCAAGATTCGGCTCTCCCGGAGCGATTATCCTTCAGAGCAATGAACGCAAGCCGCCTCCGCATCCTGCCCCCTCTCCTCCTCGGCCGAGGAGAGGGCCGGGGTGAGGAGTCGCACTCCCTCGCCCCCATCGGGGGAGAGGGCCGGGGTGAGGGGGATTCCCTCCCTCGCCCCCATCGGGGGAGAGGGCCGGGGTGAGGGGGCTGGCGAGATTGCCGATTGCGGATTGCCGATTTGCCCGCGCTTTCACTCCCTCGCCCCCACCGGGGGAGAAGGCCGGGGGTGAGGGGGTGCGCCGTCCTTCAAATCCGAAATCTGAAATCCGCAATCAAAAATCCACTGCGCCCTCCGTTTCAACGTTTCAACGTTTCAACGCTTCAACGATTCAACGAACCCCAAAAAAGCGTCTTGTTTCCGACCCGCCGTTTTGCTACAAGCACCGTCGATGTCCCAAGGCCCGTCCAGATCATTCACCGCCCGGCCCGGCTGGTCGTGGTGGCGCGGCGTCATTTTTTGCAAGATTTGCACAGCCCGGAGCGATCAACCTGAAAAGCACATGAAAGCGAAGCTCGTGAACTCTTTGCCGGTCTCCAGCCAAGAACCCATTGCACGAGGCTCCAAAACCACTCCGCTGTTAAACCTGCAGCTCACTATTTTTTCCGTCCTGCTGCTCACCCACGCGCTGCCGGCAGCGAACTTGACCGGCACCTTCGTCTTCGGCACCGACGCCAGCGGGTCATGTTTCGGAAATGTTCCAAATGTGTGCCCGGTTTGGGACACGAGAACCAATTTGGACTCCGCCACCAGCTACTACAACCTGTGGTTTGCCTCAGGGGCACCGCGAGGAATCCCAGACGGTTTGATAGGCCCCTTTCTCAATGGTCCCTCGAATAGCCAAGCAAGCATCAATATGCCACTCGCTTTCGGCACGAACCGGTTCACGATGTTGTTCAGCGACAGTATATCCATATCCGCGCCATATTACGGACTGAATTTATTTTTCAATGGGCACGTGAATGCTGATATCTCCGCGTTCGCTCCACCGCGGACGGGCCCAAGCACCCCAGCAATTGGGGTGAACGCATCTGCCAGCACCTTTGGAATGGACGGGACTGGCGTTTTCCCAGTCCCGGCTTCTGGCAGGTTATGGTGCACAGATGCCGAGGTAGCAATCACGCTAATTGAGTACTACTTCGCGCCGCCGAACGTGTTCGCCGTGGATAGAACAGCCCCATATTCAGCGAGCCCAAATGGTAATGCGGATGCTGTCGTAACGTTCACGTTGATTGTCTCGCCGGCTGCGCCGAACTACGAATGGCCGGTGGACAATGCGCTCGTGACGCAAGTCTATGCCTGCCGCGGGTGTTTGTCCGGCCCGACTTCCGCCCGCTACCAGGCCGACATGCACACGGGCGTCGATGTGAGACCGTCGGATGCCGATCCCTATGATAATATGCGCCCCGTACGCGCGGCAGCGGATGGTTGGTTGGAGCGATTGGTGGATTACGGGGCGGCAAGCCATGGTTTGGGCAATACCGCCATCCTCCGTCACACCAACGGCCTGTTCACACTCTACGGTCACATGGAGTCGTTCCAGCCAGGGCTTGTGGTCGGACAGTTCGTGAGCCGCGGCACGCAGATTGGCCTGATGGGAAACTCGTCCACTAACGCGCAGGGCACCTTCGACACGCATGTTCACTTCGAGGTGAAGAACAGCCCTGTGCTCGGTGACCAAACAGATGACAGGACGTACTGGGGCTACACACCCGGCCATCCCAATCTCTACGGTTACACGGACCCACGGGACGCCGTCAGCAACCTCATCGCCGTTAGCATTGCGCCGATCGGGCTTCGCAACCCGCCGCCCGGCCTGTTGGACATCCGAAGCAGCCCGGGCACGACCTACGTCGGTGCTGTAACGAGCGCAGTTGTGGGGCTGATTGGGCCCGGCCAGGAAGTAATCGCGACCAAACAGACGACCGCAGGTGGGGTGGATTGGTATTTCGTGGATTTACCTTCGCGCAATTTGCCCTTCGATGGCGCACAGCCGAACAATGGGCCTCATGGTGGATGGA
>CAZZAQ010000034.1:8383-10872 GCA_964652165.1 uncultured Bifidobacterium sp. | reverse complement strand
GCAGGAAATGTCGCCGTGCCATCAATGAGCGCGGCGCGCGTCCGCATTACCGGAGCCGTCTACAACGTGCGCAGCGGCCCTGGCACAGGCTTTCCCATCATCGGGAAGGTCTATGCGGGACAACGTTTCGTGACATTCGGCACGCCAGCGTCGGGCGCGGGATGCTCGGGCACCTGGCACCAGATGGATGTGCCTGGCAACGCGACCAGTCCGCCAACCAATGGCTGGGTCTGCGGCGATGGCTTGGTGGTCGAGACCGCGCAAGTGACAACCACTGGTGTGTTCGTGAATCCCGATGGGCCAAGCGGCATGGTGGTTAGCGGCGTAGGCACGTCGCACTTCAGTTGGGGAACGCCGCAAAATCAAGGGGCACCGCCGTGCAGCTTGTCATTTATCGGAACGAATTTCCTAACATCCGTAGGATTGCAGTTTCCAATTGGCACCCTCACGTACACAAATTCGATCACGAGCGGAGATAACGCGGACCTTGTAGCATTGCGTGTCTCGGTTGCCTTTGCGTCTCCGGCGGGTGTTAGCAACACGCAGGAATTCATATTTCGATTGGTGAATACTCCCCACACCAGTGGAGGCAGCGCCGATGCGGACATTGTCAGGCTGGTCACGCCCTTCGCGAGCGATTTGATTAGTGTGGGGGGACGGAATTACGGATTGAGGTTGTCGTTCGGACAAGTCACCGAAAGCGGCTTTGCAGAGATTGACGAGCTTTTTGTGCTTGAGGAGCATTCGGCAACGGCGGAACTGCGCGCGGAGTTGATTGCAGCCGTCCCCATCTCAGTCGTTGCCGCGGGTGTCTTCACGAATCCTACGGGGCCGTCTGGCATGGCTGTCAGCGGTGTCGGAACGAGCCACTTCACTTGGGGTGTGGCGGTCCCAGGGTCGTCCAGCAACCGATTCGACCTCATTGGTACGAATATCTCAGCTTTTACTGAACAACCGATTACTTTGGCATCGTTGAGCTATTTCAATGGCGGAATCTATGGTGGCACCGAAGCGACTTCGGTTGTCATGTTGTTGACTCTTAATTTTCCGAGTGAATCGCTAACGACTAACTTGCCATTTCGGATCGAGCTGGTGGGCACGCTAAACACGACGAATGACGTGCGAGCCAGTGCCGACATCGTGCGGCTGGTAAATCCATTGCCACCGCCTGTAGTTCGGCTCTCGGGAGTGGATTACGCGCTTAGGCTAGGCTTCGGCACCGTGTCAACGAACGGTTTCAGCAACGTCGAAGAGTTCGCGGTCGAAGAGGACCGGACTGCGAATGTCACAATTCGAGGCGTTTTCAGCCGTTTCATCGCCCCGCAACCTGAATTCTCGGTCACACTCAGGCGCCAAAGCAGATCCTATCTGTTGACTTGGCCTACTTCTGTAGCCAGGCGGTATCAGGTGCAGACGGCGACAAATCTGCTGGACTTTATCCCGCTCTCCGGAGAAATCACGGCTACGTCGAGTACGACCGCATTTGTGGACACGAATGCATCAGCACGATTCAAGTTTTACCGCGTAGTGCAGCTTCCCTGAAGACGCACTTGCGTCCATGAATGGGTGAGTTCTAACAATCGAGAATGGCAGCTTTTTCGGCAGTTGGCTTTCCTCCCGCTGGCGCAAGCCGAACTGGTAGCGCTGCCGCGCAGGGACAGATCCGCGCGGTGTTTCCAGTGGCCATGCACGACATTATCAAAGGAGAGATCGGAACCCCTCACGACGCCCTCTCGGCGAGAGGTCGAGGGAGTTCAGGGCCGTAGGCCCGTCCTGTTATAGCCTGGGCTGGAGCGAGCATCGCGAGCGGAGGCCCAGGTAGCGTGTCTGGAGGATCCTCCCTGAGGCCTGAAAGGCCGGAACAAATTTACGGCGCGGCCGGTTCTGCCCTTACAGGGCGGGAATGGTTCTTCGGTTCGTTGACGTGGGGCTTCACCCCAGGCTGTAACATCGCGGGCTTTCAGCCCTTCCGTCCAGGGCCAGACGAGTTCAAGGATGAACACGGACTTCGCCAGGAACGCGCGGCGAGAGCGGCGCTATACAGTTCCACAGTTCTCTGCGTCCTCTGCGGCCTCCTGTTCAGTTGCCCCCTCACCCCGGCCCTCTCCCCCGATGGGGGCGAGGGAGGCAGCGGAATTGAAAATTGAAAATTGCCAATTGAGAATTTGCAATTTCGCCACCCCCTCACCCCAGCCCTCTCCCCCAAGGGGGCGAGGGAGTTCAGTTCAGGCTGACCCTTACGCGCAGAAACCGGCGCGGGGCCGAATCGGCGGGCACGCCGTCGCGGACGCGCAGGAGGGTCGTCGTGTTCGTCTCGGTGACGAGGCCGGAGGGGCTCCAGGTTGCGGGTTGAACTTCCGGGCTGGCTTCGACTGTGATCGTAATGTCGGTCGCCGCTGGATTCTTCGGGACGGTGACGCGCAGGAATCGGTCGGGGCCGAGGGTGACCAAATCGGCGAGGATGGGGCTTGGGTTCGCCACATTCGGGT
>CAZZAQ010000034.1:0-8283 GCA_964652165.1 uncultured Bifidobacterium sp. | reverse complement strand
TCGTCCCGTGGGCGTATTCGCCGAGGTTGTTGAGGCCGTCGCCGTCCGGGTCGGCGGTGGGAGCGGCGTCGGGGTTGGAGGCGCCGCCCGCGAAGTTGGCGGCTTGCCAAGAGCCCAAATTGGAGCAAAGATGCCTGTGGCTCAATGGAAAGAACACCAAGATGCCTGCGTTGACTGACATCGGAACGCTCATCGCGCAGACGCCGGACATTCACGGCGGACGGGCCCGCATTGCCGGCACCGGTGTGACGGTGGCGCGGGTGGTCGCGTGGTACCGGCTCGGCCACGGGCCCGAGGAGATTGCGGATCGAGTCGGACATCTGACTTTGGCGCAGGTGTATGCCGCGCTTGCCTATTACCACGCCAATCGCGAAAGCATCGATGCGGAAATGGCCGCCCAAGAGCTTGAAGGGGATCGATTGGAGCGGGAGCACGCCGCCGGACACGGGTGAGCGTGAAACTCCGCCTCTATTTGGAAGAGGATTCCCAGGATCGCGACCTCGTAACCGCTTTACGAGCGCGCGCAGTGGACGTGCTGACGGCGTCGGAAGCGAACCTGATCGAGCGATCGGACGACGAGCAGTTGGCGTGGGCTGCAGCTCAAGGACGCGCCCTCTACAGTTTCAATGTTGGCGATTTCTACCAACTGCACACCCTTTGGCTCAGGCAAGGACGATCCCATGCGGGACTCATTTTGGCGCGACAGCAACGTTATTCGGTCGGGGAGCAAATGCGCCGGTTGCTGAAGCTCATCGCCGCGAGAACAGCCGAAGGGATGAAGGACCGCGTGGAATTCCTGAATGCGTGGGGCTGATGAATAAGCGCGCGCTGCATTTGCGGTCAAGGGGCGTTGTGACGAAGCCTAATTCAACTCAACCCTCACGCGCAGGAACCGACGCGGGGCCGAATCGGCGGGGACGCTGTCGCGGACGCGCAGGAGCGTTGTTGTGTTCGTTTCAGTCACCAGGCCGGATGGGCTCCAGCTTGCGGGCTGAACTTCCGGGCTGGCTTCGACCGTGATGGTGATGTCGGTGGCCGCTGGATTCTTCGGGACGGTGACGCGGAGGAATCGGTCAGGGCCGAGGGTGACCAACTCGGCGAGGATGGGGCTGGGGTTCGGCAGGTTCGGGTTCGTCCCGTGGGCGTATTCGCCGAGGTTGTTGAGGCCGTCGCCGTCCGGGTCGGCCGTCGGAGCGGCGTTGGGGTTTGCGGAGCCGCCCGCGAAGTTGGCGGCTTGCCACGCGGCGAAGGCCGAACTGCCGGTCCCGGTGAAGCTCACGTCGTCGAAGGTGCGCGCCAGGCCGTCGTCGGCCCAGAGGCGGAAGGTGAACAGGCCGCTGGTGGTGAAGCTGGCGGTGGTATTCAGCGCGTTGCTGTTGGCGAAGGTGACCGGGCCGGGGGCGTTGGCGACACTCCACTCGCTGATGAAGTCCACTGGGAGTCCATCGTCCCTGACGGCGCCGGCCAGTGAGACGGGCGAATTGGTGTTCGCCGGCGCGGGACCGGCATTGACGACGGGCGCCTTGTTCAACGGCACGACGCTGAATTTGGAGAACGTCGCCGTGTTCAGGCCGACGCCGCCCGAGTTGTCACAATAGAGACCGCACAGGACGGTGGGCTGGAGGAAGACCGTCTGCGGCTGGCCCAGTTGGACCCACGCGCCGGGCACGCCGTTGTTGTTGGGCGCGTGGAGCGCGGTGATTTGGTTGCCGCGGCGAATGAAGCGCAGCCAGCGCGTGCGCGACGTGATGCCGTTGAGGCCACTGGTGCCGCCCTTGGGGTTCGTGCGCCAGACAAAGCTGTTGTAGGAGCCGGTCGGGATGCGCCCCACGAAGGCCATCGGGCCGTCGTCCATGCTGTCGCGGACCAGGATGCCGCTGCGCGCGCTGCTCGCGCCACTGGTCGCGTTGGTCAGCAGCGCGGTGAGAATGAAGTCGCCGCTGAATTCCCGCCCCCAGAACATCCCGGAGCCGTCGAGGCTGCCCAGGCCCGCGACGGTGTAGAGGTCGTTCACGGCGTCGTAGGAGTAAGTGCCCGCCTGGGTGCCGGCGCCAAAATCCTCGGCCAACTCGGCCGCCCCGGACGGTGCGGGCGTGAGCGCGAGGTTGTCGAAGACCGCGGCGGCCAGCACCGTGTCGCTGCCGCTGTCAGCGGTGAGCGAGTAATCGGCTGTGGCGTCCATCGTGACGTTCACGTTGGTGCTGATTTGCGTCCACGGTCCTGGAGCGCCGGCATTGTTGGTGGCGTAGAAGGCGGACACCGTGCCGGCGGCGGCATTGCGGTCGAGGCGCAGCCAGAGCGGGAGGTTCAAGTTCGCCACGCTCACGGAGAAGTCGGTCGTGTTGCCCACGAGCCGCGGCCGGAAACGCAGCGTGCGCGTCGAAGCCTGGTACACCAGCGCGCCGCGGCGGGCGTAACGGTGCAGCGAATCGCGCACGCTCAAGCCGGCCTCGGCGGTGGTCGGGCCGGTCATCGACACGACGCGCGCCACCAACGAGCCGTCGCCCGTGACCTGCCGGGTTACAGCGTGGGCGCGGTCGGAGTTGCTGGTGAAGCCCGTGCCACCCGCGGCGAGGACCCAGTTGCTGCCCGAGGCGCCGGAGAAGCCGCGCGCCGTGGGCGGGCCGACGTCCGTGGAAATCCACTCCGCCGGCGCGAGCGCATTCGTGGGGCCGATGTTCACGGAAATCTGGTCGCTGGCGCTGAATTGCCCGTCGCTCACGCTCACGCGCACCAGATACGTGCCGGGCGCGGAGAAGGTGGCGGGCGTGCTCGCGCCGTTGGTCGCGCCGAACGCCACCGCGCCGGGGCCGGCGAGTTGTGTCCACGAATACGCCAGCGGCTGCGGGAAACCGTCGTCTTCGGCCGTTGCGGCGAATTCGACGCCATTACTCGAGGCCACCATGACGCCCTGCGCGCCGGGCGAGCTGATGAAGACCGTGGGCGGAATGTCGTTATCGGGAGGAATCACGCTGGCGTACCCGGCCCCGCCGATATCGTAAGCGCCGGCGCTGATTTGGACGAGCACGGTTTCGGGGCCCTCGGTAACGGAATCGTTCACGGGAACGATGCTGATGGCGCGCGAGGCTTGCCCGGCCGACAGCACGAAGCTCGTGATGCTTGCGGGCACGGTCGTGTAGTCCGCGCCGTTGGAGGCGGTGCCGGTGAGGATGAGGTTCACGGTGAGGCCGGCGTTTGTCGCGCCGGAGCGCATGACGGTCAGCGTGCCATTGGTGCCGCCTTCGATGGCGGTCGCGCCGGTGGCCGAGATGGTGACGATGTTGCGGTCGTCGTCGGCGATAAAGTTCGTGACGCTAAAAGGCGTGCCGACGACGTAACCCGCGCCCGGCGCCACGCCGATGAGGGCGGTCTCCATGCCTTCCGGCAGCCCGTCCTGCACCGGGTTGAGTGTGAGCGTGACGCTGGCCGCGCCGGCGGGAATGATCGCGGAGGCATTGATGCCCGAGTAATCCGTGCCCGTCGTGGCGGAGCCGGTTCGCGAAAGGTTGACCGTGAGCGCGGCGTTGGTGCTGCCAGTCCGGGTGAGCGTGACGAGCGCAATGTCGCCGGTCTCAGCGGCGTTTGTGTCCGTCGAAGAGATGGTCACGATGGGCGCGTCGTCATCCAGGATCGTGAACGTCTGGTTGGTGAGCGAGCCCAGGAGCGCGCCGTCCGGGTTGCTGAGGGCGATGAGGATGGTTTCCGACGGCTCGAGGGTCGAGTCGTCGAGCAGCGCGAGCGGAAAGGTCTTCACCGTGTCTCCGGGCGCGAAGTTCACCGTGCCGATCGAGGCCGTGAAGTCGCTGCCGTCCGTCGCGGTGCCGGCGGTGATGGCGTAGTCCACGCTGACGGGCGCGGTAGCGGCGACGCTCAATGCCACGGGTACTTGCACGATGCCACTGGCTTCAGGCGCGGCGCCGGTTGCGGAAGCAAACCCGACGAACGGCAGCGGAGGCGGTGCGTCATCGTCCACGATGACGAAGGTGAACTGCGAGAGGGCGCCGAGGCGGGCGTTGTTCGCGTTGCGCAGGACAATCATCACCGGCTCATCGCGTTCGGGGATCGAGTCGTTGACGATGGCCAGCGGGATGTTTTGCGTGGTGCTGCCGGGCGGGAAGGTGAGCACGCCGGGAGCGAGCGTGTAGTCGATGCCCGCGCCGCTGGCGAGCGTAAGCGTCGTATTGCGCCAGACCAGTTGCGGGGCGGCGCCGGGCGGGCCGCCGAGGAACACGCTGCGGGCGCGCCGGCCGGTGTTCTCGCGCACCATCACGCCGGCCTGCGGCGTAGCCGCGCCGCTTTGCATCGCCGTCACGCGCGCGCTCAGCGTGAAGTCGCCGCTGACCGGCGCGGAGACGAAATAGCAATCATCACTCGTGCCGTTCACGCCGTCCGCGGAAGCGCTCACCGTGTAAACGCCGCCCGCCTCGCTGTCCGTGCCCTGGATGGCCGTGAAGCCGACGGTGCGCCCGAGCAGCGCCGGGAGCGGGCCGGGCGTGAGCGTGACGTTGTCGAGGGTCGCCGTCGCCAGCGCGCCTTCGCTCTGTGAACTGACCGCGAGGCCGGCCAGCACTTCGGGGCCGAACGTAAGGTCGAGGTTCGGGCCGACTTGCGTCCAAACCGCGCCGTCGCCCGATTGGAATGTGCGAACCACGCTGCCGGTCCGCTGCAAGCGCACCCAAAGCGGCGCGCCCGCGAACACGCTGGCCTTCGCCTCCGTCCCGCCAACGGCGGTGCGGTAATGATATTCGAAGCCGCTGGCCGGCGTCGCCGCCATGTAACCGCGGCGGACGTTGTTGGCCGTGCTTTCGCGAATCATCACGCCGGCGGTCGCGCCCGCCGCCGTGTTCTGCTGCGAGATGACTCGGGCCGTAATCGTGCAGTTGGTCGAGTTGCTGATGGGCCACCAGGTGAAATAGCCCTGGTCGGTCGTGGCTTCGACGTTGTCGCCCGCGCCCGCAACGGTATAGGCGCTGCCGGCGACGCTGGCGCTGCCGGCCAGCGCGGTGGCGCCGATGTTCGCGCCCGTGCGAGCGCCTTGCGTGCCGCCGGGCTGGAGGCCCGTGATGGTGACATTGTCGAAGACGCTCGTGCAAAGCAGGCTCGTGTTGAACGAGCAAACGTGGAGGCCGGCGAGATAACTCGCACTGGGCAACGCCACGACTTGCGTGCTCACGGCCGTCCATGCGACGCCGTCGGGCGAGATGGAGCCGATAAGGTTGTTTCCGATCCGCTCGCAGCGCACCCAGTACGGCAGAATCGCCGCTGTGCCGCTGGCGGTGCTGCTGTTGCGAGAGCCGGTGTCCACGAGGTACTCGACCGTCACCTCACTCGCCGCCGCAGCGCTGAGGGTGGCCGGGATGTTCACCGTGCCGGCGCTTTCAAGCGCGGTGGCGCTGGTCGAGGGAAAGCCCACTTGCACGGCGGGCAGTTCGTCGTCGCTGAGATACATCGTCGCGGCGGGGCCGCGACTGTACGCGCCGGCAGCGAGCGTGAGCGTGACGGTCTCCGTGCCTTCGGCGAGCGCGTCATTGAAGGGGGTGATGGGGATATCGACGCCGAGCGCGCCCGCGGCGATGTTCGTCGTGCCGGAGCGGAGCACGTAGTCCGTGCCGTTCACCGCCGTGCCGGAGAGCGTGTAATTCACCGTGAGCGCGCCCGCGGTGCTTCCAGTGCGCGAAATGTAGAAGGGCGCGCCAGCGCTGTTCTCGGCGATCGTCGGCGGGTAATTGTTCACGTGCGCGTCCACGAACAGCGTTGGCTGCTCGTTGTCGATCATCCAAATCGTCGCGCTGCCGCTCGGCGGAAAGACCTGGTACCCCGCCGCGGGCGTGATGGTGAGAGTGATGGTTTCGAGGTCCTCGGCCTGCGCGTCGTTGATGGGTGTGACGGACACCTCGACTGTATTCACGCCGTTGCCGGGGATGCTCACGCTGCCGGGCAGAGCCGTGAAGTCGCTCCCGCTCGTGGCGGTGCCCGTGATCGTGTAGTTTACGGTCACGTTGCCGGCGGCGGAGCCTTTGAGCGAAAAACGAAACCGTCCCACTGTGCCGCCTTCGACGGCATTGTCCACGCCGAGCACCTCGACGTACGGCGGGTCGCCGGCGTCGGTGATCGTGGCGTTGGCCGTGTTTGGATTGCCGAGGCGGTAATTGGTCGGGCCGGCGCCGAGTTGAATCTCGACGTTCTCCGGGCCTTCGCCCAGGCCGTCCCAGCGCGCCACGATGGTGACGGCGGCGCTGGATTGACCGGCGGGAATGACGAGCACGCCGGGCAACGCTTCGTAATCCACGCCGTGCAGCGCGGTCGCGACGGCGCCGCCGTTCGTGCCCGCCATCGCGTAATAGACCGTGAGCGGCTGCGAGATGTCGCCACTGCGCGTGACGAGGAACGTCGCGGTGTCGGCCGCGACGCCGGGCACGCTCAGGTCGCGCTCGGTGGCGACGGGGTCGCTGGCCGTGACCGTCACCACCTGCGTGTCGTCATCCACAATCGAGACCGTGGCGCTGCTGGCGAGCGGATCGGCCAGGAGCGTGGCGCTGTTGGCGATGCGGAGGGTGACGGTTTCGAGCGGCTCGGACAACGCGTCATCCGTGCTAATGACGTTGAGCGTGGCGGACGCGGCGCCGATCGGGATGACTTGCGTCCCGCTCAGCGCGCTGTAATCGAGCCCGCTCGTGGCCGTGCCACTGACGGTATAAAGCACGCTCAACGCGACCGCCGTCGATCCGGAGCGTGTGAAGACCACAGTCGCGGGCGATGGCGAGCCTTCGATCGTTTTGGCTTCGCCGACGGCGAGGCTGACCTTTGGCAGCGCGGTGTCGTTGTCGTTCACCACGACGGTGGCACGGGCCAGTCCGTCAACGAGGTAGCCGACGCCGGGGCCGAGTTCGAGAATGACCGTCTCGGGACCTTCGGCGGCGGTGTCGTTCACGGGCGTCACGTTCACGACGAGTGTGTCGGCGTCCGCCGCAAACGTGAACGTGCTGAAGCCTTGCGAGCCGGCGGCCGGCGCGGGCGCCAGCGCGTAATCGGTCGTGAGCGTGGCGCTGCCGCTGGGCGGGAGGATGTTCACCGTGAGAGCTTGCGAGGCATCGCCGCTGCGCGTGAGGGTGAACTGCGCCGGCGCCGCGGGCGTGGCCTCGTTGCACGCGGGCGTGGTCGCCACGAGGTTGGCGCGCGGCGCGGCGGCGGCTTCGAAGTCCGCGCCGTCGAAACTCGGCGCGACCGCGACGCTGTTGTTGAACAACTCGGTGAACGTGTAGCCGTAGAGCAGCGGCGTCAGGACGTAAGTGAAGTTGGTCAGGTTCGGGATGGTGTAGCGGCCGTCGCTGTCGGTCATCACGCCGTTGGCGCCGTTGGCGTTCACCGTCACGTTCGCAAGGCCCTGCCCGTTAAGCGTGACGCGGCCGCTGATGGTGGAACGGCCCCCGCCGTTGCCCACCGTGATGAGGAGTTTGCGCGTGGCGCTGCCGCCCTTCATGTCGCTGGCGGTGCAGGTCACGAGGTAATTGCCCGCGGCCGCGAACGCGCGCGTGATGACCGGCGCGTTGGGCGAAATAGTGCGGTAGTTCGGATCGCCGAAGTGCTGCCACGAATAGGCGAGCGCGTCGCCGTCGGGATCGCTCGCGGTCGCGATGAAGGTGACGGGCGCGTTCAAGGGCACGACGACAGCGGAGGCAGAGAGCGCAAGAGTGGGCGGCCGATTGGATGGGAAGTCCCCGAGGTTCACGACCACATCCACGCTCTTGGGCTCCTCGGCCGTGGCGGGGTTCACCGCGATGGTCGTCAGATAGATCCCCGCTTCGGTGTCGGCAAAGGTCCGTCCGAGGCTGATGGGCGAGTCGTCCTTGCCGAAGGGCGAACCGGGCGTCGTGTCGATGAGCTGCCAGTTGCTGCCGCCCGCGCCGGGAAACCGCCAGCCGAGGATGAGACCATAGTCGGCCCACGTGCGCGTGGCGTGGCCGGTGTAAAGGCCGCGCAATTCGCCCCAGTAGGTGCGCAGGTTGTCCTTGCGAATCTTGAGCGCGAAACGGTGTGAGGGGTCGAGAATCGGCTGGTCTTGCGCGTAGATTCGGTAAAGGCCACTGGCGGTGATCTCCGTGACGAAATCATTCGGCAGCCAGCGAATCTGGTTTTTGGCCTGCACGTTGTAATGGCCCAACGGCAGGCCGATGCCGCCCATCACGTCCCAGTGTCCGCCGTATTCGCCGTTGGAACCGGCGCCGATGGCGCTGGTGCCGGCGGTGTCCCAGAAGTTGGCGTGCGCCAGGCCGAAAGAGTGGC
>CAZZAQ010000033.1:4350-14702 GCA_964652165.1 uncultured Bifidobacterium sp. | reverse complement strand
GCAAAGCTCAAGCTGCCATTGGTTCCGATGTAGTCGCTGCCCGCAGTGGCCGTCCCATCCGCGGTGGCAAAGTTGACCGCGACGGTTTGTCCGCTGGCCACGGACAAGTTCACCGCGAAGATCGCGTTGGTGACGCCTGAATCGCCTTCGACGACGCTGGCATCGCCGATGGTCAGGGCCGGCAAAGGGTCGTCATTGAGGATGGTGCCGAGGCCCGAGTTGCCGGCCAAGGTGGCATTGACTGCGTTGGAGAGGCTGACCAGGAACGTCTCGCCCGCCTCGTTCAACAGATCGCCGCGAACGACGACCGTGACAGTCTGTGTGACCGTGCCGGGAGCAAAACTGAGCGTGCCATTGGTCGCAGTGTAATCGCCGCCGGCAAGGGCAGTGCCGTCGCTGGTGGCATAGTCCACACTGACCGACTGGCCGCTGACCGCGGACAAGCTCACAGTGAAATTCGCGTTGGTAGTTCCCGAATCACCCTCGGCCACATTCACGCCGGCGATGGACAGGACTGGAAGGGAATCATCGTTGCCGATCGTGCCCGTGGCCTGACCATCGCTGATCGTGGCGTTGACCGGAGCCGAAAGGTTGACTGAAAAACTCTCGCTGGCTTCGTTGAGCACATCGCCAAGAACAGTGACCATGACGGTCTGGTTGGTCGTGCCAGGGGCAAAGTTCAGAGTCCCGTTCGTCGAGAAATAGTCGCTGCCCGCGAGGGCCGTTCCATCAGCCGTGGCAAAACTGACGGTCACGGCCCGCCCGCTCGCGGGCGAGAGTCGCACGTTGAACAGGGCGCTCGTTGTTCCTCCGTCTCCCTCGATCACCGCCACGTCGTCGATGAACAGGGCGGGCAGCGGGTCGTCGTTGCTGATCGTGCCCACACCCTGGCCGTCGCTGATGAGGGCGTTGGTCGAGCTGGTCAGATTCACAAAAAAGGATTCATTGAGCTCGTTCAGGAGATCCCCCAAGGCTCTGACGGTGATCGTCTGGTTGGTGCTGCCAGGGGCGAAGCTCAGGACCCCGTTCGTGGCCAGATAATCGCCGCCGGCCACGGCCGTGCCATCCGCCGTGCTGAAGCCCACTGTCACGGTTTGCGCAGAACTGGCTGACAACCGTACGTTGAACACTGCGTTGGTGGTTCCGGAGTTGCCTTCGGCCACGGTTGCGTCGCCAATAAAAACGGACGGGACGCCATCGTCATTGAGAATAATTCCGAGGGCCTGGTTGTCGGCCAGGGTGGCATTGGTCGGCAAGCTGAGGTCGACGAAAAACGTCTCGTTGTCCTCGACGGTCGTGTCGCCGCTCACGGTTACGCTGACCGTCTGAGTGGTCTGGCCGGGGCTGAACACTGCCGAGGCCGTGACGATTCGGGTGTAATCGCTCTGCCGGGAAGCGGTGCCATCGGCGGTGGCATAGCTCACCGTGACCGGCTGGCCGCTGGCCGCCGATAGGCTGAGTGTGAATACGACGTTGGTCGTGCCGGAGTTGCCTTCGAACACGCCCGCGTCGCTGATGGAAATGGACGGCACGGGGTCGTCGTTGTTAATCGTCCCGAGTCCCTGTCCATCGCTAATCGTGGCGCCGCCCGGGTTGCTCAGGTTGACAAAGTAAGTTTCGTTGGACTCGTTCGAGAGATCGCCAAGGACCGCCACGGAAAGGGTCTGATTGGTCGTGCCCGGCGCGAACGTCACGGTGCCGTTGGTCGAAACAAAATCAGCCCCGGCGCTCGCCGTGCCGTTGGCCGTGGCAAAGTCGACAGTGACCAGTTGACTGCTGAAGGCTGAGAGTCGCAACGTGAAAGTCGCATTGACGGCGCCGCTGTTTCCTTCACTGACCGCCACATCGTTGATGAACAGGGCCGGAAGCGGGTCGTTATTGTTAATCGTTCCCACCCCCTGGCTGTCCGCGAGAGTGGCGTTGGCAGAGCTGCTCAGGTTCACGAGGAACGTTTCGTTCGTTTCAAAAACCGCGTCGCCGATCACTCTGACCGTGATGGTCTGTGTCACCGTGCCGGGGGTAAATGTCAACGTGCCATTGGTCGGGAAGTAATCACTGCCGGCCAGGGCCGTGCCGTCCGCCGTGGCATAGTTGATCGTGGCCGTCTGTCCGCTGGCCGCGGACAGGCTCACGGTGAAGACTGCATTGGTGGTGCCCGTATTGCCCTCGGTGACGGTCGCGTCATTGATGGAAACGGCGGGCAAGTCATCATTGGTGATGGTGCCGAGGCCCTGGCTGTCGCTGATGTCCGCGTTCAGGGCGATGGTCAGGTTCACGAAAAACGTCTCGTTGACTTCGGTGAGCAGGTCTCCGTTGACTCTCACCGTGATGGTCTGAGCGGTCGTGCCCGGCAAGAACGTCAACGAGCCATTGGTCGAGGTGTAATCGCTGCCGGCGACCGCCGTCCCGTCAGCAGTGGCAAAATTGACGACCACGGTCTGGGCGCTGACCGCGGACAGGCTCACGGTAAAGACCGCGTTGGTGGTTCCGGAATTCCCTTCGATCACCGTCGCGTCGCTGATGGAGAGAACGGGCAAGGCATCGTCGTTGCTGATGTTGCCCACGCCCTGGCCGTCGCCGACGAGAGCATTGGCCGCGCCGGACAAATTGACGAAAAAGGTCTCGTCAGCTTCACTGAGAATGTCTCCGTTGACCGGCACCGCGATGGTCTGGGTGGTGACGCCGGGCGCAAAGGTCAGCATGCCGTTGACGGGCGCGTAATCGCTTCCTGCGGTGGCGGTCCCGTCCGCGCTGGCAAAGTTGACGGTCACCGTTTGGCCACTGGCGGCGGACAGGCTTACCGTAAACACGGCGTTGATGCTGCCGCTGTTGCCCTCCGTCACCGTTACGTCGTTGATGGACAGACTGGGCAACGGATCATCATTGTCAATCGTGCCTCTTCCCTGCCCGTCAGCAATGACCGCGTTGGTCGGATTGGACAGATTGACGAAGAAAGTCTCGTTGCTTTCATTGATTCCGTCGCCCAAGACCGTCACAGCGACGCTTTGGTTCGTCATACCCGGTTCAAAGTTCAAGAGGCCGTTGGTCGCCACGTAATCGCTCCCGCCGGTGGCCGTGCCGTTGGCGGTGGAGAAGTTGACGCTCACCGTCACAGGGTAGGGGAACGACAGGCTGACCGTGAAGACGGCGCTGGTGGCGCCGGCGTCCCCTTCAGTCACCGTCACGTCGCTGATGAAAAGAGTAGGCAAGGACTCGTCATCGAAGATCGTTCCCTGTCCCTGGCCGTCGGCGATCGTGGCATTGATCGGATTGCTCAGATTGACGAAGAACGTTTCGTTGGACTCGCCAAGGAGGTCGCCGATGACCTTCACCGTGACGGTCTGGTTCGTCGCGCCGGGGGCGAAGCTTAAGACGCCGTTGGTGGCGACGTAATCGCTGCCTGCAGTGGCAGTCCCGTTGGCGGTGGCAAAATTGACCGTTACGGTCTGGCCGCTGGCTGCGGACAGGGTCACCGTGAAGCTCGCGTCGGTGGTGCCACTGTCTCCTTCCGCCAGAGCGACGTCGCCGATGGACAACGCAGGCAATGGATCGTCGTTGTTGATCGTCCCCAATCCCTGGCCGTCCGCAATGCTGGCATTGGTGGGATTGGACAGGTTGACAAAAAACGTCTCGCTGGGCTCATTGAGCCGGTCGCCAATGATCCTCACGGAGATGGTTTGGCTCGTCGAGCCTGGAGCAAAGGTCACGATGCCGTTGGTGGCCCCGTAATCGCTCCCGGCTGTGGCCGTGCCGTTGGCCGTGGCGTAATTGACGGTCACCGTCTGAGGGTATGAGGACGACAGGCTGACCGTGAAAACGGCGTTGGTGAAGCCGGTGTCCCCTTCGTTCACTGTCGTGTTGTTTATGGAGAGGGTGGGCAGGACGTCATCATTGAGAATCGTTCCCACCCCCTGGCTGTCGCCGAGGGTTGCGTTGACGGCGCCGGATAGATTGACGAGGAAAGTTTCGCTGCCCTCGTTGAGCACGTCGCCATTGACTGGCACGGAGATGGTCCGCGTGGTCACTCCGGGCGCAAAACTCAAGTTGCCGCTGGCGGCCGAGTAATCGCTCCCGGCAGTGGCGCTCCCGTCCGCGCTGGCGAAGTTCACGGTCACGGTTTGGCCGCTGGCGGGCGACAGGCTGACCGTGAAAACGGCGTTAGTGGTCCCGGCGTTCCCTTCGTTCACGGTGACGTCGTTGATGGAAAGACTGGGCAGGGGATCGTCATTGTTAATCGTGCCCACACCCTGGCTGTCGCTGATGAGCGCGTTCGTTGGGTTGGACAGGTTCAGGAAGAACACCTCGTTGGATTCATTGATCGAATCGCCAAGGACCGTCACGGACACGGTTTGATTCGTCATCCCCGGGGCGAAGCTCATGATGCCGTTGGTGGCAACGTAATCGCTTCCGGCAACGGCC
The DNA here is from genome assembly GCA_964652165.1 of uncultured Bifidobacterium sp. Taxonomy (GTDB): domain Bacteria; phylum Verrucomicrobiota; class Verrucomicrobiia; order Limisphaerales; family JADJPG01; genus DASTLJ01. The sequence goes on along the minus strand of CAZZAQ010000033.1, from coordinate 10,283 downwards.
GTGCCGTTGGCCGTGGAGAAGTTGACGGTCACTTCCTGAGCGGCCGAAAACGAGAGGCTCACCGTGAAAACAGCGCTGACCGGGCCGCTGTTTCCCTCGGTCACCGTCGCATCGCTAATGGTGACGGCGGGAAGGGATACCCCGTCGAGGATCGTTCCCACGCCCAGGCTGTCGCCGAGAGTCGCATTGGCCGCGCCGGACAAATTGATGAAGAAAGTCTCGGTTGGTTCGGTTTCCATGTCCCCAATGACTGTCACGGGGATGGTCCGCGTGGTGGTGCCGGGGGCAAAACTCAGGATTCCGTTGGTGGCGACGAAATCGCTTCCGGCATTGGCAGTCCCATCCGCGCTGGCGAAGTTCACGGTCACGGTCTGGCCGCTGGCGGCGGACAAACTTACGGTGAACAAGGCATTGGTGTTCCCTGGGCTCGCCTCGGTCACCGTGACGTCATCGATGGAGAGACTGGGCAAGGGATCATCATTGTTGATGGTGCCCAACCCCTGGCCGTCGGTGATGGGCGCATTGGTCGAGAAAGCCAGGTTCACAAAAAAGGTCTCGTTGACCTCGTTGAGCAGGTCGCCCAGGACCCTGACCGTAATAGTCTGGCTGGTCGTGCCAGGGGCGAAGCTCAAGATCCCATTCGTGCCCACATAATCCGCGCCTGCCATGGCCGTGCCATCCGCCGTGCTGTAGCCTACATTGACGACCTGGGAGTAGCTGGCGGACAACTGCACGTTGAACACCGCATTGGTGACGCCCGAATTGCCTTCGACGACCGTCGCGTTCGAAATGGCGAGGGACGGCACGCCTTCGTCGTTGAGAATCGTGCCCTGGGCCTGGCTGTCGAGCAGGTTGGCATTGACGGGAGTGCTGAGGTTGACGAAAAGCGTTTCGTTGGCCTCGGCGGTCGTGTCGCCGTTCACCACAACGGTGATGGTCTGATTGGTCTGGCCGGGATCGAACCGAGCCACGCTGCTGACGATCCGGACGTAATCGGTCTGCCGGGCAGCCGTGCCGTCCGTGGTGGCATAATTGACCGTTACCGACTGGCCGCTGACCGCAGAAAGGCTCAGGTTGAACACCATGTTCACGGTGCCCGAGTTTCCTTCAAATACGGCGGCGTCGCTGATTCCGATGCCAACCACCGGATCGTTATTGTTGATGGTGCCGACACCCTGACTGTCGCCCAGGGTCGCGCGGAACGGGTTGCTCAGGTTGACGAAAAACGTCTCATTGGACTCGTTCAGCAAATCGCCGACGATGGCCACGGACACGGTCTGGTTAGTCACTCCCGGGGGAAATGTCACGAGGCCGTTGGTGGCGATGTAGTCGGCGCCCGCGCTCGCCATGCCGTCCGCCGTGGCAAAATTGACCGTCACCTCCTGGCCGCTGGCAGGGGAGAGTCGCACGTTGAAGACCGCATTGGCCGTCCCGGTATTCCCTTCGGTCACCGCCACGTCGAGGATGGAAAGGGCCGGCAGAGGATCCTCATCGTTGATGGTCCCCACGCCCTGGCCGTCCGTGATGATCGTGTTGGTCGGATTCGACAGATTGACGAAGAACGTTTCGTTCGATTCGCTGAGGACGTCGCCGTTGACCCTCACGGTGAGGGTCTGGTTCGTTGTGCCTGGGGGAAAACTCACGATGCCATTGGTGGCCACGTAATCGCTCCCGCTGGCCGCCGTGCCATTGGCCGTGGAGAAGTTGATGCTCACCGGATGAACGGTCGCGAACGACAGGCTCAGCGTGAAGACGGCGTTGGTGGTGCCGGCGTTGCCTTCAGTCACTGACACGTCGCCGATGGCGATGGTGGGGGCATCATCGTCCAGAATAGTTCCCAAGGCTAAACTGTCGCCGAGAGTCGCGTTAACGGCGTTGGACAAATCGACGAAAAACGTTTCGTGGAGCTCGTTGTCGACGTCTCCGTTGATTGCCACGGTGATGGTTTGGACCGCGGTGCCCGGCACGAAGCTCAGTGTGCCGCTGGCGCCCGCATAATCGCTCCCGGCCGTGGCAGTCCCGTCGGCCGTGGCGAAATCGACCGTCACAGTCCGGCCGCTCGCCGCGGACAGGCTCACGGTGAAGACGGCGTTGGTAGTGCCGCTGTCTCCTTCCGTCACCGCCACGTCGTTGATGGAGAGGCTGGGCAAGGGATCATTATTGCTGATGGTGCCGACGCCTTGGGCGTCGGTGAGGGTCGCGTTGGTTGGATTGGACAAGTTGACGAAAAACGTCTCATTGACTTCGTTGATCAAGTCCCCGTTGACCTTCACGGCGAGGCCCAGGTTCGTCTGGCCGGCGGCAAAGGTCAGCGTGCCGTTCGTCGCCATGTAGTCGCTGCCGGCGCTGGCCGTCCCGTCCGCAGTGGCAAAATTGACCGTCACGCTTTGACCGCTTACGGCGGACAGCCTGACGTTGAAAACGGCGTCCGTCGTGCCGCTGTCACCTTCGGTGACCGTTACGTCGCTGATGGAGAACGAGGGCAAGGGATCGTCATTGAGGATGGTCCCCACGGCCTGGCCGTCGGTGAGGGACGCGTTAGACACGCCCGACAAATTCATGAAGAGAGTTTCGTCGCTCTCATTGAGAACGTCTCCATTGACTCGCACGGGGATTGTCTGGGTGGTGACGCCCGGCGCAAAGCTCACGGCGCCGTTAGTGGACACGTAATCGCTCCCAGCGCTGGCGGTCCCGTTGGCGGTGGCAAAGTTCGCTGAGACCGTCTGGCCGCTGGCGGTTGACAGCCGCACTGTGAAGACCGCGTTCGCCGTGCCGCTGTTGCCTTCCGTGAGTGTCACGTCGTCGATCGACAGGCCGGGCAACGGATCATCATTGTCGATGGTCCCCAGGCCTTGCGCGTCGGCGAGTGTCGCGTTGGTCGGGTTGGACAGGTTGACGAAGAAGGACTCGTTGGCCTCATTGAGGCCATCGCCGGAAATCAGCACGGTAACGCTTGAGTTCGTCGTGCCTGGGGGGAAGCTCAACACGCCATTGGCGGCGGTGTAATCGCTGCCCGCCTGGGCCGTGCCATTGGCCGTGGCGAAACCGAGGCTCACCGTCTGGCCGCTGGGCGCCGACAAGCTGACGGTGAAGACCGCGCTTGAAGTCCCGCTGTTGCCTTCGGTCACCGTCACGTCATCGATGGACAGGGAAGGCAACGGATCGTTATTGTTGATGGTGCCCAACCCCTGGCCGTCCGTAATCATTCCATTGGTCGCATTGGACAGGTTGACGAAGAAGGTTTCGTTGGCCTCGTTGAGCAGGTCGCCAATCACGGTGACGAGGACGCTCTGGTTGGTTGTGCCCGGGTCGAAGGTCACAAGGCCGTTGGTGGCCACGTAATCGCTGCCGGCGGTGGCCGTGCCGTTGGCCGTCGTGAAGTCCACCGTCACCGGCTGGTTTCTGGCCGGTGACAGGCTCACCGTGAATACCGCCTGGGCGGTCCCGTTGTCGCCTTCGGCCACCGTCGCGTCGCCGACGTATATCGCGTAAAAGTCGTTGTCGACGATCGTGACCGTCGCGGAGCCGCTCGACGGGTTGATGGCGTAAGCGGCGCTGGCGCTCAGGGTGAGGACCACCGTTTCACTGGGTTCCGGGTCGGGATCGTCCACCGGCGTCACGGTAATGGTCGCCGAGGCGGCGCCATTGGGAATCGTCACCGACCCGGAGAGGGCTGAATAGTCAACCCCACTGGACGCGGTGCCGCTTACCGTGTAATTGACGGTCAGCGCCCCGGCCGTGCCGCCCGAGCGGCTGACAGTGAAAAACCCTGTGGTGGGACCCAGCTCGGTCGCGGTCGAGTCCGTCGCCGTGATGCTCACCACCGGCAGGATCTGAGTCACGACGCGGGCTGTGTTGTTCGACGTAATCGAGTCAAACGTCGAGGACGCAACCGTGGCCGTGTTGGTGACGTTGCCCACGGCGGTCGCGCTCATCGTGATGGTCACGGTGGCCCGGGCGCTGAGCGCCATGTTGCCGAAGGCGCAACTGACGGTGCCGCTGACGTTCGTGCAACTGCCCAGGGTCGTGGTCACCGAGCCGAAGCTCATTCCTGTCGGCACACGATCCGTGAGGGTTGCGGCCATGGCCGGGTCCGGCCCGTTGTTCGTTACGTTGAGGGTGTAGGTCACCGCATCGCCGGGAACGACCGACGCGGGCGTGCCGGTCATGCCGATGGCCAAATCGGCCGCCACACACGAACTGAGCAACACCTGCGCCCCGGCATCGATGGCCACCACCAGGTCGGGCATGCCGTCGCCGTTGAATTCGCCCACCGCTATGCTGTGAGGGTTGGCTCCCGTGTTGAAGTGCAATGCGGGCGCAAAAGTGCCATTACCATTGCCGTACAGCACCGAGACGCTCGCGGAGCGGTAATTCATCACAGCCAGGTCGAGCTTGCCGTCGCCATTCAGGTCAGTGGCCACCAGCGACAAGGGTCCCTCTCCGGCCTGCAAAGCAACCGGGGCCGGGAACGTGGCGTTCCCCGCGCCCAGCAAGATCGACACCGAGCTGTTCGTGAACGGAGGCACGCCGTTGGGGAACGCCCCGTAATTGGCCACGGCCATGTCCGGATTCCCGTCCCCGTTGAAGTCGCCCACTGCAATCGCCCGAGGGCTCGTTCCGGCAGCGTAGTCCACGGCGTTTTGGAAACTGCCCGTGCTCCTGCCTTTGAGGATCGAGATGCTTGAGGCGACGTCATCAAAGAGCGCCGCATTCGCCACGGCCAGGTCGGGCGGACCATCCCGATTGAAGTCCCCCACGGCCAGGGAAACAGGGTCTGTTCCCACGAGGTAATCCGAGGGGGTCTGAAACGTGCCATTCCCGTTGCCCAAGAGCACGGAGACTGTTCCGGCGACGCGAATGGCCACGGCTAGGTCGAGTCGCCCATCGAGGTTGAAGTCGCCCGTCCCCACAAACTGCGAAGCGGCCCCGACGTCGTTGCTGAGGGCTGCCTGGAATGTGCCATTGCCGTTGCCCAACAACACCCATACGGCGGTCGAGCCGACGTCGCTCACGACCAAATCCAGGCGCCCATCGCCATTGAAATGGCCGACCGCCACCGAAGAAGGACCGAATCCAGCCGGGTAATTGACGGCAGTCTGGAACGTGCCATTGCCGTTGCCCAACAGCACCGAAATGTCCTCCGAGAATTGGTTGGCCACAACCAGGTCCGCCCGGCCGTCGCCGTTGAAGTCGCCCACGGCCACGTCCACCGGTTGAAATCCAGCGCTGAACGTGCCGGCCGCCACGAAGCCGGGCGTGGCACAGCCGGCAGCCAAGGCCCGCCCGCTATGAAACAGGCTGCTTAACAGGACGGCTAGTCCGACGGTCGTTGAATGCAGCAGGGAGGTATTCATGCGTCGAGTGAGGCGCAATCCGGCGCCGATGCGTCAGCAGCAGCGGTCGTCGAATCAATTCTTGTGCAAACGAAAGTAACGTCCTTGAGGGCCAACAGGCACCGTCACTTTCCAGCGATTGTTGTTCAGGGTTGCCCCTTCGCTGACCGGCTGCCAGTCCAGCAGGCTCAGGCTCGGGGTCGATTCCAGCATGAACCCGCTGGACGGGGCAGGCCAGGAAACCGTGACGCTGGCGTTGGAGCGCACGATGGCCAAGGATACGCTGGCGGAGGCGCACGTGTTAATCAACGAGACGACGCCGCCGCCAACAAGGTTGTAGTTGGCCACCGCCAGGTCAGTTGCGCCGTCCCCCTGCAGGTCGCCCAACGCGACCGCGACAGGACTCGTGCCCGCGGCGAAGTTCGTCGCGGTCTGGAATGTGCCATCACCGTTGCCCAACAGCACCGCGACGCCGTTTTCGTGGGCCACCGCCAGGTCGGCGGGGCCGTCGCCATTGAAGTCCGCCACGACCAGCGAGACAGGATACGTTCCCGCGGTATAGTTGGACGCGGTTTGAAAGGTGCCATCCCCATTCCC
>CAZZAQ010000033.1:292-4340 GCA_964652165.1 uncultured Bifidobacterium sp. | reverse complement strand
CAGGTTCTGGTCGCTGTTGAAGTGCCCCACCGCTACGGCAATGGGATATCTTCCCGCAGGGAAACTTTGGACGGCCTGGAAGCTGCCATCGCCATTGCCCAACCGCACCGACACCCTGCCTGCGAAGAGGTAGTTGGCCACTACGAGATCGGGCTTCAGGTCGCCGTTGAAGTCTCCCACGGTTACGTATGTAGGACTGCTCCCCGCGGTGAATCTCTGGGCGGCTTGGAAGGTGCCATCGCCATTGCCCAACAGCACCGACACCCCGCCTTCATCGGACACAACCAGGTCGGGCTTGTGGTCGCCGTTGAAATCCGCAACTGCCACGGAAGCGGGATCGATGCCGGTGCCGTAGTAGGTCGCCATCTGGAATCTGCCGTCACCAATCCCCAGCATAACGGACACGTTGCCGGGATCAGAAAAGTTGGCCACCACCAGATCGCGTTTGCCATCACCATTGAGGTCGGCCACGGCAACCGATTGAGGAAACGCCCCAGTCGTGTAATTGCTTGCGAGCTGGAAGGTTCCATCGCCATTGCCCATCAGCACCGAGATGTTGTCCGACTGTTGGTTTGCCACCACCACGTCGATCTTGCCATCGCCGTTGAAATCACCCACTGCCACGGCGACCGGGTTGGTGCCCGCGGAAAAGGGGCCAGTGGACCAAAACCCAGCTGCAGGACAACCTGCGGCCAGAGCCGGATCGCTCCGAAGCAGGCTGTTGAGTACGAACGCCACTACCAGTAGCACGGGAGGCTTTATCGAGCGTTTCATGGTAACCAGATTCCTATTTCCGCCGACAGGCTGGTGTGAACCGTGCCCGCCCGGCGGATGACGTCGGAACTGACCGTCATTGAAAACACATCAATACAAAGTTAAACGGCGAATGCCCGGCGTGAGTGCCCCCCACGCAGCCCAAACTTTAGCCCTGCACCTCGCCCCCCGCCGACAAACTTTGTTCACAGTTTATCCACAAGGGAAAGCAACGGAGCAAAGCTTACCGTGGAGCCGGAGAAACTCGGCGTCAAGCCAATACAGCAGCCTTTCGGGCACTCACATTGCATGAAGCAACTAACCCCCAAATTCCCCCGCGGTCAAAAGGCAATTCTACAACAGCGGGCACCCGTGGAATTGCGGGTGACGCAGAAGGCAGAGACGTATGAGACCATAAAGGGCCGATCAGCAGGGAGGATCGGTTTCTGTGGGGAGCTCATAACACATGACTCATAGCGTTCAGCGCCCAAGCGCGCGTTCGTAAGCGCGATTGGGCCGGTAATCCCGTCCCAACGCGGCGGCAAGCGGGTCGGCTTCGCCGGCGCTGAAGCCCAGGTGCAAGTGCCGCCGCCACCCTTCGGCGTGCCGGAACCGGCGAGACATCTTGCCAACGGCCAGTGACATGGCATCCATAGCCGCCAGATAGGAACCCATTCCCTGGCTGGCATCGAGCCAGCTCTTCTGGCTGGCGTGCGCGGCGAGGGCGGCCCGTTTGGTGGCGTGGACCGCCGTCGTATTCACAAACGTGCCAGGCATCACACGCCGTCGCAAGCCATCGCACAATCCGTGCGGCATGGCATGGTAAATCGTCACGTCGCTTTCGGCGGGGAGGCGGGCGGGGGTCGTGCGGAAGTTCGGCATGCCTCGGGAGAAGGCTGCCGTGACCGCCAGCCGGCAGGTGTTCGAATGGTCCTCCATGTAATCCTGCGGCGAGTGGGTGAGGACAATCCGCGGCTTCACTTCGCGAATGGACGCGGCCAGCCGGCGCAGCGTGGCAAGGTCATAAAGGATTTCAAGGTCGTCGCAAAACGCCGCGTGCCATTGCGCGCCGAGGATGCCCGCCGCCCGGCGCGCTTCGGCCCGGCGCAGGCGCCGCGTGGCGGCGGGACCCAGCCGCGCACTGCCGCAGTTGCCACTGGACAGATTGAGGTAGTGCGTCTCCCAACCGGCCTGGCGCAACAACAGCAGCGTGCCGGCCATGTAGAACTCGATATCGTCGGGATGGGCGGCAATTGCGATTGCCGAAGAGGTAGGAGGTAGGAGGTGTGACAATTCAAAATTCAAAATTCAAAATGAGCTTTCTCAGCCGCGGCGCGCTCGTTCCGAATTTTTCATTTTTAATTTTGAATTCCGCTCCGGCCTCGATTGTGGAGACCAACCATCGCTCCATCCCGACGCCTCATACCTCATACCTTATCCGTGCGGCTGCTTCTTGTGCGCGTGGCGGTCGGCCGAGCTGTCGGCGGCAAAGATCACTTCGTGGGTGCGCAGCGCATGCGACAGGCTGGTCAGCGGCATCTCCTGCCCGGAATTTATTGCGTTGAAGAACGCCTCGAACTGCGTTTGATACGGATGATCCGAGACGTCGCCAGAGTCCAGGAGCCTCATCGACAACTCGCTCCACCGGGCTTTGTTCAGGCCGCCCAGTTTCGTCGAATGGAACTTGTTGTCCAGCAGGCTCCCTTCGCTGCCGACGAGGTGGACGTGGAAGTAGTAGGGCTGGAGGCAGTCGATGACCGAAGCGACCTTGCCGACGCGGCCGTCTTTGAAGCGCAGGATCGTCACGCTGGCCGTCGGGTATTCGTACTTGGCGAACTCGCGGTTCGTCGAGTGGGTCGAGTAGGAGCTGACCGTCTCGACGTCCTCGCCCATGCACAGCAGCAGCGCGTCCAGCGCGTGGCAGCCGGCCGAGAGCAGGCTGCTGCCGCCGGCCTCGCGTTTGGTGTTCCAGCGGAACTGGCCATACCACGGGCCGATGCCGTGGTAGTAATCCACTTCGCCGTAATGGATGCGGCCCAGCAGCCCCGCGTCGATCACGGCTTTGATCGTCTGGAACTGGCTGGAGAATCGGCACTCGAAGCACACACACGCCTGCACCCCGGCTGCCTCGACGGCCTTCTGGATGGCGACACAATCGTCCCATTTCAACGCCAGCGGCTTCTCGATGATGAGATGCTTGCCGGCCTTCGCGGCGGCCACCGCATGCCGGGCGTGGTCCTGCGGGTAGCTGCAAATCGAGACGACCTGCAGACTCTTGTCCGCCAGCATCGCGTCGACGTCCAGGTAAGTCTTGATGGGCGAGCCGTACTTCGCGCTGACGACCCCGGCGTCGAGCGGGCGCGCGGAGCAGATGGCGGTGACCTGGCCGTGCACGGTGGCATTGAGGGCCGGAATGTGCGCGGTCGCGGCCCAGCCGTGACCGATGATGCCGACGTTGTAACGTTTCATGCGCGCGGTGAAGGGCTGGCCGAATGGCAAACTTTCATCCGCTCAAAGTCAAAGCAAAACAGGCTGGCCCGGATATTTCACACGGTTCTCGCCGCGGTAATCCCCTCTCATTAACACCCCGCTTCAGCGGGGTGTCGGGCCGGGACGAGAGGAAAAACCGTTTCAACGGTTTCTCACACCCTGTCGAAACCGTTGAAACGGTTTCGACGGACTCCGACGCGCAGACACCCCGCTGAAGCGGGGTGTTAATGAGATCGGCGGCGCGGCCAGCAATACGACTATGAAAAATGCGGGCTAGTGGACCGCTGGAGCACGTCAATCTTCGCACCCCGCCTCCTCGCAGGGAACAAAACCCCCTCCGGAACCATCACAATCCTGGTATTGATCGCGCCTCACCACACCAATCAGGAATCTGGCGGCCCGGCAAAGGCCTTGAAAGCCATGGGCCGCTTTTGCCACGCTCGCGCCGTGCAATTCCCGGCGGCATTTCGCATGGAGCCGATCCATGCGCGCTTCGCCGGACTGCTCGGGGGAGTGCTGCTCACTGCCGCGGCGATCGCGTTCGTGTCGTGCTCGGCGCTCCAGCGCACGGTGGTAGCGCCACCAGCCATTGAGGGAGCGACTTTCACCGGCAACGCCTCCTGCGCCGAGTGCCACACCAACTACAGCCGCGCCTTCCCTTCCAGCCCCCACGCGCGCGTGCACCGGGACGGCTCGATGCGCGGCGATACAGGTTGCGAATCCTGCCACGGGCCGGGCAGCAGACACATCGCGGCGGGCGGCGGGCGGGGGAAGTTCATAATAAATCCCGGCAAGGATCCTCAGG
>CAZZAQ010000033.1:0-282 GCA_964652165.1 uncultured Bifidobacterium sp. | reverse complement strand
AGACGCACGCCGAATTCCAGCTTCCGCAGCACCATCCTGTCCCCGAGGGCCGGATGAATTGCGTCCAATGCCATGACCCGCACGGCCGCGATATCCTGAAGCCCGCCGGGTTCGGCCTCGGCATGGCGCGGCTCAATGAGACGTGCGCCGAGTGCCATCGCGAGCAGGCCAAACCGCACGTTTACGAACATCGCGCCCTTTGGGAAGGCTGCACGAGCTGCCACAACCCGCACGGCTCCGTCCACGCCAAGCTGCTCATTCAGCGCGACCTCAACCTCTGCC
>CAZZAQ010000032.1:11803-14739 GCA_964652165.1 uncultured Bifidobacterium sp. | reverse complement strand
CATCACTAATGAAGCCCCCAGGCTGATCCGCAGCGTGAGTTCGTGCTGATCGCGCGCCGGCGTCTCCGGGAGGGTCAGCAGCACCTCTACCCCCTTGCTGAGATGTTGGATGGCTTCCAGATACGCCGAGCGTTTGATCGCCTGACGACCCGCTCGCTGCCAAGAGTCGACCGCCGGCTCGTGAGCACCCGCCTGGTCGTAAACGGCGATATTTACACCCTCGGCGACGTGCCGGCGCGCAAATCGCAGACCTTCCGCCGCAGCGCCGCGCCAAAAGTTAGCCTCAGCTCGTTCGTCAACCGCTACAGCGAGAGTTTCAACGCCGCCATCAATTCCAGGAGCCACGCGTTCGGGGACACCACCGAATCGCGCCTTCTTGACAAACCCAACTGCACCGTGGCCGCTTCGTTCGTCACGCAGCTCAACACGCCCAACAACCAATATCAAAACTTCTCCACGCCTCCGGGTTTCGACCTCAACCCGGTCGTCCAGCGCGGCGACGCTGTCGTGCTGGCCTTCGCGGCCGATTACGCGCCCGTGAAGCCCCTCAACCAATTCACCGCCCGCCGGAACAATCGCAGCACGCTCTTTCGAGTCGCAGTGCCGGGGGAGGCCCGTTGAATGGGTGAATCGTTAAATGGTTGAATCGTTGAATCGTTAAAAGGTTAAAAGGTTAAAATACTACATGCTCTACCATCCTCAGCCTGCCGTGGGCCCCTCAATGCTTCAGCGCTTCAACGCTTCAACGCTTCAACGATTTAACGATTTAACGATTTAACGATTTAACCCCTCCCGCCATGTCCACCGCCGCCCCTCCCATCCCCGCCGTCCAGACGCTCGGCCTCACGCGCCACTACGGCGCGATAACCGCCCTGAGCGCCCTCGACCTCACCGTCAATCAGGGTGACCTCTTCGGGTTCATCGGCTCCAATGGCGCCGGCAAAACCACCACGCTTCGCATTCTCGCCACGTTCCTGGCCCCGAGCGATGGGCAGGCCATCGTCCTCGGTCACGACGTCGTGCGTGACGCCGACGCCGTCCGCCACGTCATCGGCTACATGCCCGATTTTTTTGGGGTCTATAAAGACATGGAGGTGACCGAGTACCTCGATTTCTTCGGCGCCTGCTACAAAATCCCGACCGCGCAACGGGAAAAGACCGTGAACGACGTCCTCGAACTCGTCGGCCTGTCGGAGAAGAAAGGCTCGCTCATCGGCGCCCTGTCGCGCGGCATGCAACAGCGCCTGGGCCTGGCCCGCGTGCTCATCCACGACCCCAGGGTGTTGCTTCTGGACGAACCCGCCTCCGGCCTCGACCCCCGGGCGCGCATCGAGATGATGGCCATCCTCCAGGAACTCCAAAAGATGGGCAAGACTATCATCATCTCCTCCCACATCCTGAGCGAACTCCAGACCCTGTGCAATCGCGTCGCCATCATCGAGAAAGGCAAGCTCATCTACGCCGGCCCCGTGCAGGGCGTGCGCGACCAGATGGCCACCGGTCGCGTCGTCTGGGTGCGCGTCTCCAGCGACCAGGACCAGGCCATTGGCCTCCTCAAGGCGCGCGCCGAAGTCACCGACGCCACCGCCGAGGACGGCGCGGTGAAGGTGACCCTCGCCAGCCACGACACCGACCACAGCATCGTGGCCGAGGCCCTGGTGCGCGGCGGCGCCCGGCTCGTCGAGTTGCGCGAAGACGAACTCGGCCTCGAAGAAGTCTTCCTTCGCGTCACCCGCGGTGAGACGCAGTGACAAGCTGCGCTCGATTCCTCCGCGCGGGCGCATCCGGAAACTGGCATGGCGGACCGCGGACGCTCCGCGTCCGCAGCGCATGCCCCGGAGTCCGGTTCGGTGGCATTTCGAGTGATTTACTCCCGGCCCACGCGCTGCGAACCAGGACGGTTCGCGGTCTGCCCCAACGATTGCCGGAGGCGCTCCCTTACCTTTCCCTATCGTTGCAATTGCGCGCGGACGGTTGCGGCATATTGTCGGGCCAGGGTGTCTCCGGGGTTGAGTCGAAGGGTCGTCTCGAATTGCTCCAGCGCCTCGCGGAAACGCCGCATGCGGGCCAGCATCACGCCCAGATTGAAGTGCGCTTGAGCGTCTGCGGGTCTTAGTTCGGCGACCTTGCTGTAATGGACGATGGCGTCTTCGATCAGGTTTTCGCGCGCCATCTCTTGCGCTAAAAAATAGTGGGCATCCGCGTGACCAGAATCCAGAGCGACGGCGGCAGCAAAATGCTTTTTTGCTTGCGCAAACTGTCCATCTGCGACGAGGGCCTGTCCCAGAACGAACTGTAGTTCCGCGTCCTGTGGATTCTCAGCTACCCGCTTGACTAAGTGAGCAATTCGCTCCTGGAGCCCCTGCCCGCCAAACTTCAATTCCTTCAAGCCGGCCAGTGCCCGACCGTTCGACGGATCAAGATTCAAGACCCGCTCGAATTCAAGAATTGCCTCATTGGTTTTTCCCGACCCGGCCAGCGCCTCCCCAAGGGCTCCACGGGCGTCAGCAAAGTCGGCATCGATTTCCAGTGATCGGCTTAACAATCCAATCGCGTCAGCGAATTGCGCAGTCTGAATCTTGATCAAGCCCAAGCCGTAATAGGCGCGTGCCTCGCGTCCATCCAGCTTCAGCGCCTGCTCAAAGGCCCGTGCCGCATCGTCCGCGCGGTTGGCTTCTTGAAGATACAGCCCCCATTGACACCACCAGTCTGCGCGATGCGGCAACAGTGTCACGACTTGCACGCACTGTTGCACGGCCCCTGTGACATCGTTCACGCGCCGAAGCAGGCGCGCAAAATTCGCGCGCAAGACCCAATCTTGAGGCGCGGCGTCCACCGCGCGTTGGTTCACGTCCAGGATTTGGCGGAGCGCCACCGAGTCCAACCGGGCTTTGAGTTGCTGAATTTCGCGATCGGCTTCCGCGACTTTTGCTTCA
>CAZZAQ010000032.1:0-11793 GCA_964652165.1 uncultured Bifidobacterium sp. | reverse complement strand
TGATCGAACTGATAAGTGAACGGCGGCCGAGTGATGCGCTTGCGCAGAAGCTCGGCAGTTTCAAGGCGGTTCCAATGCGTAAACGCCAGCCGCTCGGCGCATTCCGCCTCCGTCAGCCAGCGACCGATGCGGCCGCGTTTAAGCAACGGCGCCGATTCTTCCGCCTTTTCGGCAAAGGCTCGAGCCACCAGATAGTTTCCAGCGAAGTTGAAGTGAACGTGTTCGTAAAAGAACTCCGCTCCCGCGATGTGGTTTGAGCTTTCGCGAGCCAGAACTTTCTCGACGTCCAGTAAGCGGACGCCCTGGGTGCTGTGTTTCGTTGCCGCCTCACGAATCAACTGATTCAACTTCGAGTCGGTCCGGAAACGCAATGCGTCCTCGTCGCGGGCGTGGACAAAGTGTGATTCGGCTTCCACCGTGTTCTGCAGCATCAGTTCGCATTGCGCGAGTCGAAAATGCGTTTCCGCGTGGTGGTCATCCAGCTTCAAGGCGCGGCGAAAGAGTTCTCGTGCTCCCGTCCGATCTCCTGACTTCTGCGCGGTGGCGCCGGAGTCGAACAATTTTTGCCACTCTGCCTTTTCCGAACTGTTGAGCGTCGGCCTGCTCAGCGAAGCAAACGGCGCGCAATCCTTTAGATTGCTTCCGACGGTGCATAGAACGATCGGCGAACGTGCCCGGTTGCCCGCGGCGATGATGTCCTCAAGATTCCGGTGGAAGTGTGAATAAACGCGATCCATGCGGGCATCATCTGAGCGAAGGCGGTTCTCCGAGAACATGTCCATGCCCGTGAAGGTCTGCGGTCCTGCGTCTCTGCCGCCGATCTGCTGCAAGCCCGCATCGAGCCACTGCCCCAACCTGCTTCGCTTCAATGCGACGGTCGCGCGTACTATCGCAAGGGAAGGCGCCTGTTTGCCAAACACGGTGCCGGCGCCGAAAGGCCCGACCACCTCGTTGTTGCCCATGTAGATCAGCCACAGGTCTCCATCATGGCCGGCGCATTCGCGCGCGATGGGGAGGATGACGTGCGAGTTGATGGCGGTCATCGCCACGTTCACCACTTCGATGCCAGTTTCGGGGAAGCGTTCGCGCAAAAGCAATTCAACCATGCGCGGGAAGCCGAATTCAGGCTTAGGGTCTCCATACGCTGCCGATTCCCCGAACAGAAACACCCGGCAGGTGTTCGGCGGTTTGACGGCGGGCATCACCGTGGGACGCGGCACGCGCGCGGCACGGCGGGGAAAAAATCTCCAGCCGAATCGCTGATTCTCGACGAACACACTTTTGCCCTTGGCCTCAAAAGCCAGGAAATAAGTGGTTGGATACCCAACGCCAAGCGCTCGTAGTATCACCTCTACAACCAGAAAAAAGAGCAGAGGCACCACAATCACCGCGATGGCGCGAAACAGGCGGCGCCGCCGTGGCGAAGAGCGGATGCGAACGTCGCGATCGCTGGTCCGTTTTGGAGGGCGGCTTTGGTCGTGGGAAACGCGCTCGCGTTTCTTGTTTGATCCCGATTTCAACGGATTAATACTCGCATACCCGTCGCCACGTTTGAAACGTGAAAATGTTGCGCCCGAGGGAAGGGTTTGACGAGATTTTTTAGTGTTGACAGAAAATGGAGATCGGAGGTAGCACGCAATACGTATTGCCAGTGCCAAGCGCGCCCCTAACGCGACTCCAGTTGAACACTTCACGTGGCTGGAGAAAGGCGCGCAAAAGGCATCAACAACAAAACATGGAGTGTTATGAAAACTTATTCAGCTCAAAAATGGATCGGCCGAGCCGCAGTTGCTCTCGTCTTGACGGTAAGCACACGGGCAGTCCCGGCAGCGGATTGGAGTTTGGAGGGAGCGCTTGGCACAAGTTCGCTCAGCGGCGTGTACACGCATCTGGAGCAACCTAACGGCAAGGTCTTAGTTGCCGGAGATTTTGGTGTCAAGCGATACGAGGCAGACGGTTCGCTCGACAGTAGCTTCAATTCGGGTATTCCCAATGGCGCGGGTACAGCGCGCGCACTTGCCCTGGGAGGGAATGGCGACATTTACGTTGGAGGTTCCTTCGCTTGGTACGAATGCGATGAATACTTCAACAACAATCTGATCAAACTTGGTAGTGACGGTTCGATCAATTTGAGTTTTTGGCCTCAACCGAACGGTAATGTGTTAGCGCTGGCCGTCCAGGCCAACGGGCTCATTGTTGCAGGTGGTGACTTCACCTCTTGCGCCATCTATTCCGGCGTAACAAAGCGCATCACACGTCTTCTGCCAGATAATGGTTACGTGGACTCAGGTTTCCACGAGCACAATGCCGGATTCGATTCGACCGTAAGGGTGATCATCCTTCAAGATGACGGAAGAATTATTGCCGGTGGGGACTTTTTCAACTTCGATGACGGGAATTATAGCGGGTGGGGCGCGCCTCATGTCTTGCGTTTAATGACCAACGGCGCGATTGACTCCAGCACTTTCTCAAGTCCCGGCTTGTATGGTGGAGGTGTTTATTCGCTCGCGATGGGGTCGGGTAGCAAGATTTTTGTTGGCGGTGCATTCACCAATATACATCGAGGCATCATACGCTTTGATTCGGGCGGGACTAACGACCCTCTCTTCGACCCAAGCGCGGGAGCGAATGGTACGGTGTACGCCATTTCACGCGACAGTGGTGACAATGTCTATCTCGGTGGCTCCTTCACAACGCTGGTTGGCACTGGAAGGAACGGCCTCGGAAAGCTCGATACCTATGGCGTGCTGCTTAGCCTCACTGTGGGTTCAGGTATTGGAGGATCGACTCCGGCAATCTACGCCATCAGTCGATCGGGCGACGGCACCTACATCATCAGCGGGAATTTCACATCCTACAATGGCACCACCCGCTACGGCATCGCACGCTTAGCCGCGCCATGAACTGAAATCGAACGGGTTCCAAGTTTTGCAGTTTTCTCACAACTGCCATCGTTTGTTGCCACATTGAGCAGTCAGGGTGTCCCCTTGAGGCGAGATGACTTGAAGGGTCGTCCGGTGTGAATCAAGCGTGAGGTTCACACGTAGGTTCGCTCGACTGTGGATCGGCGAAAGAAAAGTGGCACTCGCGCATGCGAGCAGACTGATAGCCGAATCAGGCGGCGAAGTCGGCGAGCTTGCTTTCCCAGCATCGCTCCACGCCAACGGCGCTGAAAAGCCTTTACCGCCGCCCCGTTTCCGAGGAAAATCGAGCCGCTATGTTGAAGCATGGAAACCTGGTGTTGTGGCTCGTCCTGCTGGGCGTGGCGTTCGTCCTGTTCAAAGTCGTGGCCTCATTGATTGGTTCCGTGTCCGAGAAGCGGATCCATCGCAAGTGCCGCCGCAACCACGGTCGCGTCGTTTCCCGCCGCTCGCACCGGCCTGTTGTTCGGCTGAGCGCAAACGCCCCCAACGCCAGCGCCCCCTGAAACGGGCTCCGGCTTGAGTCGCTGCGAGATTGAACTGAAAGTTCGAACGAAGCGCGGGTAGCCGCAAGAGGCGCAGAACCTGCGTAATCCCTCAGTCAGGTGGGGCGAGCGTACTCGCGAGCCGCTTGATTACTCAGCGTTTCTTGGCTTCGGCTCGCGGGGACGCTCGCCCCACCGGCCTTCACTGAGGGATTACGAACCTGCGATTTTCACCCTTCCCCGCCAGCCGGAGACCGTCCAACATGGGCCGCAAATCGCACCCGATCCATGATCTTCCCCATCGTCGAACGGGAAATACGCACGGCCACGCGGCGGCGGCGCACGCATTGGTCGCGCGTGATCGTGGCGGTGATCGCGTGCGGGACCGCGGCGTGGCTCCTGCTTCAAACCGGCATGCGCCTGCCGCCGGCACGGGTCGGCGTCACGTTGTTTCACGCCCTGGCGCAGCTTGGGTTTTATGCCTGCCTGTTGCCGGGCGTGCTGTTGACGGCGGATTGCATCAGCCAGGAGAAACGGGAAGGCACCCTTGGCCTGCTGTTTCTCACGGACTTGAAAGGGAGTGACATCGTTTTCGGGAAGCTGGTGGCGACGTCCGCGCACGCCTTTTACGGGCTGCTGGCGATCCTGCCGGTGATGGCGATTCCGCTCATGGCGGGCGGCGTGACCCCGGGCGAGGTGGCGCGCATGGTGTGGGTGCTGATCAACACGCTCTTCTTTTCGCTGGCGGCCGGGATGCTCGTCTCCGCGTTCAGCCGGTGGGAAAAGAGGGCAATGATCGCGACGGCCATCGTGATTTTTATGGGCGCGTTCGGCGTGGAGATTCCCGGTCCGCCGTTCAGCTTTCTGAGCCTGCGGGTCGGGCTGCACGGCGCGTTCGCAGCGCCGTTCACGGCGAATCCCGCGCTCTTCTACGGCTCGTCGATCTGGATTTTCGCCGTATCCTGGATCTTTCTGGGTTGGGCCTGCTGGCTGGTGCCGCGGCGGGTCGAGGAGAAAATCGAACCGCCCATCGCGAGCGACGAAGCGACCCATCTGTGGCCGAAAGCGGAGGAAATCACGGGTGAAGTCGCCCAATCCACCGGCATGGAAAAGCTCGGCGAGGGCAATCCCGTCGAGTGGCTGGCGAACCGCGACGGGCAGACCTCGGTCTGGATGTGGCTGGCGATCATCCTCAGCGGTCTGGCGTGGATGATGACGCACCCGTTCCTGAACTCGGGCAAGGGTTCGCCGGAGTTCGCGGTGGCGGCCGGCTTGTTGTTCCATGCGTTCCTGAAGTTCTGGCTGGCCTACGATGCCGCGAGCCGGTTCACGGCGGACCGGCAGTGTGGCGCGCTGGAGATGCTGTTGAGCACGCCACTGACGGTCGGCGACATGCTTGGAGGCCAGTTCCGCTCGATGCTCAAGCGGTTCTTCAAGCCGTTGCTCTGCGTGCTGGCGCTGGACCTGGCGCTCTTCATGACGGGCTTCGGCGGTTCGGGGGCGACGCCTTCCGCCGGGGCACTGTTGATGATCCAGTTCGTGGTGGCGGCGACTTTTCTGATCGATGTCGTGGCGGTGGCGGCGTTCGGGATGTGGCAGGGGTTGAAAACCCGCCGGAGTGGCCGGGCCGCGTTGTGGACGGCCGGCCGGGTGATGGGCCTGCCGACGGCGGTGTTTAGCGTGTTCGCATTCGCCTTGTGGCCGGCAATGAGCCGGACGGGCAACCCGACGCCGCTGGTCGCGCTCTGGTTTTTCCTCAGCGCCACGAACGCCGCGCTGTGCATTTCGGGCGCGCTGAAGCGGCTCCGCGAGGACTTCAGGGAACTCGCGGCGCAGCACGCGACGGGCGCGCCGTTGGCGACTGCGGCGGCGGGAGCGCAATGAGTTTCCTGCCGATCGTTCAGCGGGAATTGCGCGTCGGGGCGCGACGCAAGGCGACCTATCGATTCCGGCTCTTTTCAGCGCTGGGGGCCATTCTGTTCGTCGGCGCGCTGACGCTGTGGGCGGAAGTGACCTCCTCCCGCGCGTCCATTGGCACGGGGATGTTTTACACACTGGCCGGAGCGACGTTCCTGTACTGCCTGTTCGCAGGCCTCCGCAACACAGCGGATTGCCTGAGCGAAGAGAAACGGGCCGGAACGCTCGGACTGCTGTTCCTGACCGATCTGAAGGGCTACGACGTGGTGTTCGGAAAATTCGCGGCGACGTCGCTGAGCACCTTTTACGGGCTGCTGGCGGTGTTTCCGCCGCTGGGAATTCCGCTGGTGCTCGGCGGCGTCACTGTGGGGGAGTTTTGGCGGTTGACGCTCGTCTTGCTGGTGACGCTGTTCTTCTCGCTTACGACCGGCTTGCTGGTGTCGTCGTTCACCCGCGATGCGCGGCACGCCTGGGGCGGCACGGCGCTGGTAACGGCCGTATTCTCGATCGTGCCATGGGCCGCGAACTTTCTGCCGATTCCCGGCATCCTGAAACTGCCCGTCAGCCCGGTCTGCGCGTTCTTCGGCATGGTGGACGGGAGTTACTCGGTGTCGCCGGGCTACTTCTGGGGCGCGGTTTCCAGTTTGATCGTGTTGGGCATGGGCTTTCTCGTGGCCGCGAGTGTCATCCTGCCGAGGGCCTGGCACGAGGGCGCGGAAAGCGCCGCGGACGCCTTGGTTTCCCGTTGGTCGAAACGAATCGTTCGCCAGCCGTCCCCGCAAGAACTGGCGGAAGGCGCCGCGGACGCCTGGGTCCCGCGCTGGTCGAAGCGAATCGTCCGCGAGCCGTCCCCGCAAGAGCTGGCGGCCCGCAAAGCGTTGGTGGACGTGAATCCGGTGGTCTGGCTGGCGGCGCGGGGTGAAGGCCAGCGGGTGCTGGTGTGGGTCGCCGTGCTGGCGGGCAGCCTTCTGGGCGTCGGCTTGTCGGTGGTGGTGATGGTGTCCAAGTCCAGCCCGATCAGCATCCTGGTTGTGTTCATGCTGCTGCACCTGACGCTCTCGCTCTGGCTGGCGACGGAGGCGTGCTCGGTCTTCGCAACCGCGCGCGACTCCGGCGCGCTCGAGTTGCTCCTCTGCACGCCGCTGTCGATGCGGGAAATTCTCCACGGCCATCTGCTCGGGCTGACGCGCGCTTTCCAGCGGCCGCTCATCGTGCTGTTGGCCGTCGAGGCAGTGCTGCTCGTCGCCTTTCTCGTCGTGAAATGGAACGCTGGCACCGCGCTGCAAATTCTTTTTTTTAACGTGATCGGCGCTGGGATGTTCTCGGCCATCGCGGTGATGGATTTGTTCGCCGTGGCCCGCTACGGGATGTGGACCGGCCTGATCTCAAAGAAGCCCGGTCGAGCGCTGGCGAAGACGGTCCTGGTGGTGCTCGGCCCGATGGTGATTACGCCGTGCTGCGCGGTAATCTGGCCCGTGGTCGGTCTCCTCAAGAACGTC
Organism: uncultured Bifidobacterium sp.; assembly: GCA_964652165.1. Taxonomy (GTDB): domain Bacteria; phylum Verrucomicrobiota; class Verrucomicrobiia; order Limisphaerales; family JADJPG01; genus DASTLJ01. The sequence goes on along the minus strand of CAZZAQ010000032.1, from coordinate 4,971 downwards.
GTCATCATGAGCTACGCTCAGGAACAATTGCGCCGGCATTTCCGCGCCGTGATCACCGAGCGCTACGGCACCGCCGACGACGGCAATGTGATCGTCCAGCCCTCGCGGCGGCAAATCGAATCGCACCTGCCGCCGGTGCTGCCGAGGTGAGAACAATGAAAATGAAAAATGAAACACAAAGCTAATACTACCTGGTCAGCGGAAGCCCTGGGTGAAACCCCGTGCCCGACAGCTCTGTCCCGAAGGGACAACTGAATGTAGCCGGTGGGAAGTCCGCGTCAGCGGACGCACCCACCGGATTGGGGTTCCAACAATTACCGCGCCCCGAAGGGGCGCATGACCGTCCGATTCGCCGGCCACGAACGAGGCACGTCGTGCGGATTTGTTCTGAACAAACGATGCCTCGTTAAAAATTTTTACCATGCCGTTCATGCGCCCCTGCCGGGGCGCGGGGTTGGTGATGTCGGCGATCCGGTGGGTGCGCCCGCTGACGCGGGCTTCCCACCGGCTACTTTCACCGGTCCCTTCGGGACAGACCGAAGACCTTGGCTAACTGACGGGTCGGCGCTTCGATAACCTCGACAGGTTGGAGTGATTGCCAAAGGTCATTTCCGAAATCGTAGGGCAAACCTGCCGGTTTGCCGCGGCACCTGGCAGGGCGCCGCCCACCATTTCGGAAATGACTTTTGGCAACCGTTCTAATGGCTCATTCCCGACTGCTGGCTCCTCACTCGCTTCCTACCGCTTCACGCAGTACAGCCGCCCGTCCGTGCGGATGAAAAGCTGGCCGTCGCTGATCGCGGGCGTGGCCAGCGTCGGTTCGCCCAGGTCGTTCTTCGCGAGCAATTCAAACTTCGTCGACGCGCGCACGACATGGCAATTGCCCTGCCCGCTCGTGAAGTAAACCTTCCCGTCGCCGGCCACGGGCGACACCTTCACGTTCTCGCTGAAGAGCCGTTCCTGCCAGTGAACTTCGCCGGTCTTCACGTCAAGGCAAGAGGCGTTGCCGTCGTCGCGGATGCAATAGACCTTGCCTTCGTAAACCAGTGGCGTCGGGCAGTCCGACGAGTACTTGTTCAGCGTCCAGAGCCGGTCCTTGAGTTCTCCCGTGCCGGCGGCGACCGCCACGGTGTAGCCGCGATTCTGGAATCCCGATGCCACCACGATTACCGTTTCACCTGAAGCCGTCGGCCCGGCAATCGTGCGGCCGAAGGCGTGGGCCACCTTGAGCCCGCCGTGGCTCCAGAGAACCGCCCCGGTCGCTGGCTCATAAGCGTTGACGGCCTCCGCGCCGGCAAGAATGACCTGGTTGCCGCCGCGCGCGTGGATGAAAATCGGGCTGGAATAGGAATCCTGCGCTTCGTCCGTCGGCCCGAGGTTGCGGTCCTTCTTCCACGCGTCCCTGCCCGTCTTCGCGTCGAGCGCCAGGAGGAAGGATTGTCCCTGATGCATGACGGCGACGAACAGACGTCCGTCCAGCAGCATCGGCGAGGTGCCCATGCCGTGATTGGCGTTGTAGTTGCCAAATTCCTTTCCCAGATTCCGGTGCCAGACGATTTTGCCGTCGGCCGCGTCGAGGCACGCAAGGTCGCCGGTGCCGAAGCGGGCCCAGACGTGTTGGCCGTCGGACACGGCGGTCGGGGTGGCCATGTTGTGGATGTCATTCGCGTGCTGCTTGCCCTGGGCGACTTCACGTTCCCACGCGACGGTTCCGCGCTGGCGATCGACCGCGAGCACGCGCATCGCCGTCTCCCTGGTCTGCGTGGTGAGGAAAACGCGGTCGCCGACGACGATGGGCGACGAGGCGCCTTTGCCCGGCAACTCGAGTTTCCAGGCGATGTTCTTTGCCTTCGACCATTCGGTGGGCAGGTTTTTCTCCGAACTGACACCCAGGCCATCCGGCCCGCGCCAGCAGGGCCAGTCGGTGGCGAGAAGGGGCGAAGGCAAAACCGCAAACAGAGCGAGAAAGACGAGGGAGGGACGCATAGTCATAGTGGATTCGCCGCGGAGGCTGTCCAACCGGCCGTGGGGTGTCAAGGAACACACGAGCGCGGTTTGTGTCGAGGTAGGACCAGTCGCAGCGCGACCAACGCCGGTCCCTGGCCGGCGTCGTGTCCGTGCGCGACCGGTAGGGACGGCGCGCTGCTGCGCCGTCCGCGCCGCGTAACAGCGGCGCAATCGGACGACGTTGTGCAACCGGATGATTCGTTGCCGTCGTGCCCGCCTGTTCCGCCCGCTCTGCGCGGGCGGGGACATCGCAGCGCGATGTCCCTACCGGCGCAGCAATGACCGACACCCGGCAGAGCAGGGCCATTCCAGCATCTCACCGCGCCCAGTCCGCTGCGGCTGGTGCATCGCACACACCCGCGCTCCAGCGGACGCCGTTTCTCTTGCATCGCAGTCTCCGTATGCGCCATCCAGCGGGGCGCTTCACTGCGCGCTCGACACCGCGTGCCTCATGCGCTACGAACGCCTCATGCGTCACTATCTATTCACTCTCAGTCTGTGTCTTGCTTCGACCCAACTGTTCGCGGCCGAGGCGCCGGCCACCTTCAAGGTCAGCGAATTCACTTTCACCCGGCCCCCGGCCTGGGAATGGGTCGAGAGCGCCTCGACCATGCGGAAAGCCCAACTCAAGGTGAACAGCGACGACAAAAAATCCAGCGCCGAGGTCGTCTTCTTCCACTTCGGCCAGGGCCAGGGCGGCGACACCAAGGCCAACATCGATCGCTGGTTCAGCCAGTTCGAAGGCCCGCGCGAAAAGCTCAATCCCAAAACCGAGGAGAAAACCGTCTCCGGCCGCAAGGTCACGTACGTCCAGGCCGAAGGCACCTACCTGGAAGGCCCGCCGTTCGGGGCGAAGACGCCCCGCCCCGGCTACACGCTTCTGGGCGCGATCCTCGAGAGCGATCAAGGCAATGTCTTCGTGAAGTTCACCGGCCCGTCCGCCCTGGCGAAATCCTCCCAGCCCGCCTTCCAAAAAATGGTCGAAAGCGCCCTCGCGAAGAAATGAGTGCCCCTCCCTGTCGCCTGTGCCTTTGTAACTTTGTAATCTTGTAGCCTTGTAACCGCTTCACGATTTAACGATTCAACGCTTCATCGCTTCACGCTTCACGTTTTACGTTTCACGTTTCACGTTTCACGCTTCAGCACTTCACCGCCCCTTCTTTCCCCCAGGCACCCCATGCATCCCCTCGCCGGCCAGCCTGCCCCACGCGATCTCCTCATCGACCCCGCCGCCCTGGAACGGGCGTACTACGAGAAGCGCCCCGATCCTTCGGACCCGCACCAACTCGTCGCCTTCGGCACCAGCGGCCATCGCGGCACACCGCTGGACGGAACCTTCACCGACGCCCACATCGCCGCCATCACGCAAGCCGTCGTCGATTACCGCCGCGGGCAAGGCCACAATGGCCCGCTTTTTCTTGGACGCGACACCCACGCCGCCTCCATCCCCGCCGAACGCACTGCGCTTGAAGTCCTCGCTGCCAATGCCGTCGATACGTTTATCGCCGGCAAGGAACCGGCGACGCCCACGCCCGCCGTCTCGCTGGCTATCCTGAACCACAACCGCAGCCACCCGGAGGCGCTCGCCGACGGCCTCATTCTGACGCCCTCGCACAATCCGCCCCAGGACGGCGGCATGAAATACAACCCGCCCAACGGCGGTCCCGCCGACACCGACGCCACCTCCTGGATTGAACGGCGGTCCAACGAACTCCTCCGCGCCGGCAACAAAGGAGTGAAACGCACCCCCATCGCCGCCGCACTCCGCGCCCCGACCACCCGCGAATACGATTACGTCGCCGCCTACGTCGGCTCGCTCCCCGCCGTCCTCGACCTCGACGCCATCCGCGACACGCGCGTGAAGATCGGCGTGGACCCTCTGGGCGGCGCAAGCCTCGGCTATTGGGAACCGATTCGCGCCCGCTTCGGCCTCGACATCACCGTCGTCAACAAATCGCTCGACCCGGCGTTTTCCTTCATGCGCGTCGATCACGACGGCAAGATTCGCATGGATTGCTCCAGCCCCTTCGCGATGGCCGGACTCGTGCAGCTCAAGGACAAGTTCGACATCGCCTTCGGCTCCGACCCGGATGCCGACCGCCACGGCATCGTCACCCGCAGCGCGGGACTCCTGAACCCGAACCATTACCTGGCCGCAGCCATCCACTATCTGCTCGGGCATCGGCCCGCGTGGCCCGCCAGCGCCGCCGTCGGCAAGACCCTCGTCAGTTCCGGCCTCATCGACCGCGTCGTCGCCGCCGCCGGCCGCCGGCTGAACGAAGTGCCCGTCGGCTTCAAATGGTTCGCGCCCGGCCTTTACAACGGCTCCTGTTGCTTCGGCGGCGAAGAGAGCGCGGGCGCCAGCTTCCTGCGCAAGGACGGCACCGTTTGGACCACCGACAAGGACGGCATCCTCCTCTGCCTGCTCGCCGCGGAAATGACCGCGCGCACCGGCAAGGACCCCGGCCAGCTTTACCAGGAGCTGGCCGCCAAACACGGCACGCCCTATTACACCCGCATCGACGCTCCCGCCACGCCTGCGCAAAAGAGCGCCTTCAAGAATCTCAGCGCCGAAACCGTCACCGCGACCACGCTCGCCGGCGATCCCATCACCGCGAAGCTCACGAAAGCGCCCGGCAACGGCGCCCCGATTGGCGGCTTGAAAGTGACCACCGCGCACGGCTGGTTCGCCGCGCGCCCCAGCGGCACGGAGAACATTTACAAGCTTTACGCCGAGAGCTTCCGCAGCCCGTCGCACCTCGAGTCCATCGTGTCGGAAGCCAGGGAACTGCTGGCGCGCACGCTGGCGAAGTAGAATTGAAAATGGCTAGCCCGGAAACTTCAGAGGCGCGGTAGCCGCCGACGTGGGTGCATCTCAGTTTCCGAGCTGCCCCAACGGGGCCAAATATTCCAGCCCAGGGCAACGCCCTGGGAATCGCCGGTCCGACCTGACCAAGCCCTGAA
>CAZZAQ010000031.1:13511-14826 GCA_964652165.1 uncultured Bifidobacterium sp. | reverse complement strand
ACAAAAGTACGATAACGTTATCGGAAAATCTTTTACCAGTTTCCAAACAGGCTCTAACGCTCAGCGACCCGGCCCACGAAGGGCCAAGATTGTAACCAGAGCGCGATGGCCGGGTTCGCTGGAGTGCATGGTTAGCGAACCAACCGCTTCCGAAGCGGAGCAATGACGTGAAGAGCTGGAATTCGACACAGCATTGCTTATCAGGCACTTCCGTGCCCAGCTCTTCAGGAGGCCACACGTCGAACAAGTGCATCACACAATCCCTCATAACCAAGCTCTCTGAATCTGGCGAGAACATCCGGGTCGGTGCCGCAGTAACGGACGGCCTCGACACAAGAACCGCACGCTGCCTCAATGACGGCCGCAAGCTCCTCCTCCGTCTCGGGCTGTCGTTCCACACGGCAATGAGTGGGGCAATCCTCGCAGCCACGGCGAAAAGTGTCGCGGCTCCATGTGATGCTCTTCGGCGCAGTCTGCGGCGGAAGCGCGCAGAGGATGCACTGGTCCTTGATGATGTAGACGGCTCTAGCGTGGGATCTCCGGCAGACCTTGCTTTGGACCGGATCGGAAATCTTTATGTTACGACTTTGGATGGATCGACTCGCAAGATTCCCCATCTCGACGCATTGAGCGCGACAGCCTCGAATTCCCTTGCAACGACCGAATCCGGCAAACGGCTGCCGACGGCGACTTCGTTCAACTCTGAGTCCGGCATACCAACGGTCGCGAAATCGCCAATCGAAGCCGTCGGTCCGACAGTTCAGCCGGGACCGATTGCGACCGTCAAATGGACGAACCAGCGGATCGAGGATTTTGTTTTTCTAGCCGAGTTGGGCGGCGAAACGGGAGCCGCTTACGACATCCAACGAACCACTAATTTGTTGGACTGGCTGCGAGTTGAAACGATGGTTTGCAAGGACGGCGTGATTCATTTTGCCGACAAGCAAAGCCCTTACCTCCCGCAGTGCCTTTATCGAGCGGTCAAAAGGCCGTAACAGCTCCGGTCCCGGAGTTTGGTGAGCCAAAAGTTTCCGGCAACGACAGCTTTTCAGTCCGGGAAGTTCAGTGCATCCTCTCGCCGCAGACAGACACGACGTCCTCCACCACACAGTAATCGAACATGAAATCGACCGCCCATCTGCCGCTCGCCGCCCTGCTCGTGGCCCTGGCTGCGGGTCTGGCGACGTCCTCCAGCCCGGCCCAGGCCGCCACGGTCACCGTTCCCCCGGGCGCCCTCTGGTTCTGCAGCGCGGCGTTTGCAGACGGCGTATGCGACACCACGCGTGCCGTAAAGTCGTAGGCGGTCGCTTTGGTA
>CAZZAQ010000031.1:3192-13501 GCA_964652165.1 uncultured Bifidobacterium sp. | reverse complement strand
CGCCCTGCTCGTGGGCCTGATCGGCTGCGCCGTCCATCCGCCACAACACTTCCCCGATATGACAAGCCTGCCCGCGCAAGCCACGATGCCCGACCCGCTCCTTCTGCTCGACGGCCAAAGGGTCCGTTCGGCCGCGCAATGGCGGAGCGAGCGGCGGCCTGAACTGGAAGCGCTCTTTCAGCACTACATGTACGGCAACATTCCCAAGCGCGTGCCGGTGAAGGCGGTCACGCGGGCCGTGCACCGGGACTTTCTGGACGGCAAGGCGACATTGAAACTCATCGCCCTCGAGACGGGTGCCGGCGGGCCTGTGATCGATTTGTTGCTCGTGGCGCCGAACGGGCGGCGCGTTCCCGCGCCGGTGTTTCTGGCGATGAACTTCTGCGGCAATCACGCGCTGACTGCTGACCCGCGCGTGCCGCTGACGCGCGGCTGGCTCTACAGCACTTGCAAAGGCTGCACGAACAACGCCGCCACCGAGGCCGCCCGCGGTGGCCAGGCGCAGGATTGGCCGCTGGCCCGGCTCGTGGAACGGGGCTACGCGCTCGCCAGCTTTTGCTCGTCGGACATCGATTCCGACCGCAAGGACGTCAGCGACGGCATCTACCGCTGGCTGGCGGGCGCCGATCCCGCGAAAAACAATCCGTCCAACCGCGGCAGCATCGCGGCATGGGCGTGGGGTTTTCATCGCTGCGTGGATTACCTCGTGACCGACACCGACTTCGACGCAAAACGGATCATCTGCGTCGGCCATTCGCGACTCGGCAAGACGGCGCTCCTCGCCGCGGCGTTCGACGAGCGCATCGCCCTGGCGATCCCGCACCAGGCCGGCTGCGGCGGCACGGCGCCAAACCGGATCGCGCCGGCGCTGGCTGCGCCGCAGGCCAATGGCCGGCCCATCGCCGAGACGATCTCCGTGATCAACAAAAGCTTCCCTCATTGGTTCAACGGCGAGTTCAAGAAATTCAACGAGTCGCCGGATCGGCTGCCGTTCGACCAGAACAGTCTCGTCGCCCTGTGCGCGCCGCGGCCCGTGCTCTTCTCGAACGCGCAGGAGGACCAATGGGCCAACCCGACCGGCCAGTTCGAGGTGCTCCGCGCGGCCGCCGGGGTGTATCGCTTCCTGGGCGTCGAGGGCATTGCAGCAACCGCGATGCCGCCGCATCGCAAGCTCATCGACAGCCGCCTCGGCTATTACATCCGCGAAGGCCAGCACTCGATGACCGCCGCCGACTGGGAAGTGTTCATGAAGTTCGCCGATCGCAACTTATGATAGCCGGTGGGGCGAGCGTCCCCGCGAGCCATCCCGGGTGTTCCTGAACCTCGCAGACCGCAATCTATGAAAGACCGAAGCAACTGGTTTGAAGATTTCTTCCACGGCATCGTGAACGATCTGTGGCGCCAGGCCATTCCCGCGAAGCACACCAGCGTGGAGGTGGACTTCCTCGAAAAGCACCTCGGCCGCAAGGGGCGCGTTCTGGACGTGCCGTGCGGCTACGGCCGGCATTCGCTCGAACTGGCCCGGCGCGGCCATCGCGTCACGGGCGTGGACCTCTCGCGCGAATTCGTCGCCGAGGCACGCGAAGCGGCGCGGGCGGCCAAATTGAAGGCCGAGTTCATCGAAGGCGACATGCGGCGGTTGCGGCTCGACGGGCCGTTCGATATGGCGTGCTGCCTCGGGAACAGCTTCGGCTACCTGGAGTTCGACGACATGGTCGCCTTCGTGCGCGGAGTGGCCGGCGCGCTCAAGCCGGGCGGGCGGTTCGTGATCGAGACCGGAATGGCCGCCGAGTCGGTCCTGCCCACTCTCAAGGAGCGCGAGTGGTACCGGATGGACGACATTCTCTTCGCCATCGAAAACCGTTACCAGGCCGACGTGAGCTGCCTGGAGACGGAGGCGACCTTCGTGCGCAACGGCAAGACCGAGGTGCGCAAATGGTGGCACTGGGTTTACACCGTGGGCGAGATCCGGCGGCTGCTCGGGCAGGCCGGGCTGGAGATTTGCGGATTGTTCGGCGGCCCGGACGGCCAGGCTTACAAAGCGGGAAGCCAGGAACTCTTACTCGTCGCGGAGAAGCCGCGGCGGGGTCGCAAGCGGGAAGCTCGGTAGGACGCGGCTCCCGCCGAACCGTGATCGAATCCGATTTGCGCTACGCAAGGGGAAAGAATTCAAACACCGGCCAGCCCGGCAGGGCGAAAGACAATAGCCCAGCGATTTATCGCTGGGGTGCCGGGGCGAGACGGGAACAAGTCCCGTCAGGGACGAAAGACAATAGCCCAGCGATTCATCGCTGGGTAACATGGGCAAAAGCAAAACGAGTCCCGTCAGGGACGAAAGAAAGCAAAAACCATGCACTCCATTGTCAGTTGTCTGATGCATTATTTGGATTTCGAGCGGCAGGAGGGTTATGGCGCCTTCAGCATCGGGATTTCCGGCGTCGAGGAGACGACGAAATACATTCAGGGGCAGGCAGAGCACCACCGGAAGATGACATTCAAAGAAGAACTAAAAGTGTTTCTGAAGAAGCACGGGATGGAATATGTGGAAGAAGATTTGGAATGATTTCTTTCGCCCCTGCGGGGCTTGCAGGATTTGTTTGCCGTTGTCCCAGCGATGAATCGCTGGGCTATTGTCGGTCGTCCCTGCGGGACTTGTCGCGACGTGATGATGATGCGGGTGGATGAAGGGCTGCAAAAACGTCCGCCCGAAGGGTCGCACGCGCGCCTGCGACACTCGTTCCTCGACCGAAGCGTATGAAACCTCCGGCTCAGCCTCGCTTCTCCAGCAACGGCTGCACCACTTCCCAGACGCGCACGCTCACCGCTTCGATGCTCCGGGTCGCGTCGAGGACGCGCACGCGCTTCGGCTCGGCGGCGGCGATGGCCGCGAAACCCTTGTGCACTCGCTCGAAAAAGGCGCGGTCGGCTTCCTCCATGCGGTCGCGCAACGGTTCGTTGAACGCGAGCTTCACGCGGTCCTTGTCCGCAGCACTACGCGGCACGTCCAGGAGCCTCTTCTGTCGTGAGAGCCGGCGCGCTTCGCTGACTTCCAACGGGATGTCGAGCAGAAGCGTGAGGTCCGGACGGGTGACTTCGACGGCGAAGTCGATGACGACCTTGACGCGCGCGAGATCGAGCTGGCGTCCGTGGCCCTGGTAAGCGGTCGTCGAATCGTAAAAGCGGTCGCAAAGGACGACCTGGCCGGCGGCCAGCGCGGGGCGGATGACTTCGCGGACGAGCTGGGCGCGGCTGGCGTTGAGGAGGAGCAACTCAGCCTCGGGGGTCATCGCGTCGTTGCCCTCGCTGTGCTTGAGGGTGTGGCGGATTTCCTCGCCGATGGGCGTGCCCCCTGGTTCTCGCAGGACGCGCACGACGCGGCCCAGTTCGCGCAGCCGCGCGCCGAGCAACTGGATTTGCGTCGATTTCCCGCCGCCTTCGGTCCCCTCGAAGGTGATGAACAGGCCTTTCACGGGCGACACTCAAGCAGGAAGCCGACAGGGGCGCCAGTCGGTAGAGTCCTAATCTGGAGACCCCGACGTCGGCCCGATTCGCTTTCGATCTTTCTGCGATATGCGCTTGATCGGTGGCTCTGCTGGCAAGTTTTCGGGATTTACTCCCACTTCCCTTTGAATCGTTGCCCTTACGACTCGCCCGACACGTTTGTGCTCCTGCTCTGCGGCCTCTTGTCCCTTGATTCCCTTTGAGAGGATGGATTGTTCAGTCAGGTTGGCTTTGAATTCGTTTGCGGACAATTCCAACCTGCCTGCCCTGTCGTAGAGATCGTCGCCTTCAGCGATCCCCTTCCTTTTCTTGACCGCCCTAAGCCCCATCTCGTAAAGCCCGAGATATCCGGCATGATGGAAAAGCGCATAATTCTGGACACCCGCTCCAGCCGCCGCCGAATGCAAATGCTTCGTTGCCTCCGTAAGCTTTCCACGCAGCCGCAGGCGCTCACGGTCGTTCAACTCCTTGCGGTCAAGCTCCTGAAGGCGCGTTTGAACAGCGAAATACGATTGCGCAGCGGCGATTTCTGGCTTTGCCGGGTCGCCGTTCATCGCAATCATGTAGCAGGCATATCGATCTAAATAGAAGTCTTCAACTTCCACTCGAGCTCCACTCCCAACCGTAACCATTTTCTTACAACCAAGAAAATGGTCACGCACGGAGATGCCGTTACTTCTGCACGATTCTGCGGCCCGCTCAATCGCAGCGCGGAAATTCTCCCATTTCGTGTATCCGAGAATGGGTTGAATATCCCTCGCCATCCAATACTCCCCGCCCTTCTGCGTAGTTCTCTTGGTAGATTCCAGCCTGCTCATCACCAGCTCGTCGCTCATAAAATCTTTGATTTCCGTGTGTTTCGCAGATATGACTGCCGCAGTCAATTCTTTTCCATGCAGATTTCTCTTGACGCCATTCCGCCACTGCCGTACTCGTTTCGCATGTACTTGAGACGCAAAATGGAAAGCCGCATCGCTGACCAACTGCGAAAAATCGCTAATGCGGAAATGGAACTCACGCGAATGAAAGCCTACTTGGATGGCCTTCAAGACTCGCTCAAGTTGCTACCGCAAGAAGGGGCGGTTTCTCAATCCAAGGCCCTGCGAGACGGCAGCGACCTGGCCAAAGCGAGGGATATCTTGAAGCAAGAGGGGAAAGCCGTTCATCTTGATGAGCTTCTGCGTAGGATCGGGAAGGAAGCGAATCGCAATAATAAGGGCGCTCTTGGTGGCTCCCTGAGCGGATACGTAAGGAAAGGCCAGATTTTCACGAGGCCCGGGCCGAACGTGTTTGGCTTGCTGGAATTCGAAAATGTAAATGCACCGGAAGCACCGCCAGAGGATTTTGGGCTGAATGGCGGCAAGGCTTAATGTTCCCGGCACGTTAGGGCGTGCCGGGTTTGTCATGGGACCGTTGTTCAATCGGTAGAACGCCGCTGGTTTACACTGCGCTAGATGGGGGTCCGATCCCCGCCGGTTCCATTGCCAACTCGTTTACCAATTTGCCGTAATGCAATTAGCTGATTTTTCAGCAGAAAGCAAGGCATTTATGAGCCACTCCAGGATTGACTTGTTGTGCCAGTCCACCAAACCTTTCTGACCATGACCAGGTTGGCCAACTGCCTGTGAACGCCACCGTCCTCTCCCGCCTTCGTCTCCGCGTCGCCGCGTGGCTGACGCTGCGCGGGCTGCTCGGGGTGCTGGCGGTCGTCGCGGCAGCGGCGCTGGCGTTTCTGCTCGGGGATGCAGCGATGGATTTCTCCGATTCGACCCGCCTGGCTGCGCCATGGATCCTGGCGGGAGGGACATTGCTCCTGCTCGTGCTGGCGGTCGTCCCGCTTCGTCGCCTGGGCGATGGGCGCATTGCCCGGAACTTCGAGCGGCACGACCCGTCACTGGGCGATCGGCTGACCAACGCCGTCCAACTCGCCCGACAGCAGGGCGGCGAGCCGGTGGAGGAATTCCTCCGACGCGAGGCCGTGGAACTCGGCCAGCGCGCGGCGGCAGGGGTGCGTGTGTGGCCGGTGGTGCGGCGGGGCATCGGTTTCGCGTTCGGCGGGGCCGCTGGCATTGCGCTGGGCTGGGGCCTGTTCCTGATTCTCGGCAGCGACGTCCTTCAGGTCGTGCTCCCGCGCTTCCTCGATCCGCGCGGCGACCATCCGCCCTACAGCCGGTTGAAAATCGAGGTCACGCCCAGTCGCGCTGAAGTGCTCTACGGCGGGCAGCTTGAAATCAAAGCCAACGCCAGCGGCCGGCCCGTGGACAAACTTTGGCTCGTCGCCCATTCCGGCGCCGCCGCCGCCGTTCCGACGCGCGCCATCATGTTCCTGGCGCCGGACAAAACCTTCTTCCAGACCCTCGCCAACCTCCGCGAGCCGACCGAATACTTCGTCACAGACGGACAGGCCCGGAGCAAGCGCTTCCCCATCCGCATTCGCACCACGCCGCAAATCACGATGGTCGAAGTGACCACTGAGTTTCCCAGCTACACCGGCAAGCCCGCCAAAACCGGCAAGCTCGTGGATGAACCACAGTCTTTCCCCGCCGACACGCGAATCCGCTTCCGGGTCGCAAGTAACCGCCCGCTGAAGGACGGCAAGCTTTCGCTGACACCGGTGCTCGGAGGTAAAACCGTGGAGGTGCCGCTGAAACCGGATGGGATGGCAGATCAGGCGCGCTCAGGTGTAGCTGCGACCGTGAGGTCGCAGGCCGAATTCTCAAGCAGGATCGAAACCGATGCCGCTGCCCGACCTTCTGCATCCCCGTCCCGCGACACGGTCGCAGCTACACCGAACTTATACGAGGGGGTTGGCAAGGCTGTTGGTGACCCCTCATCTAGGCCCCAAGACGGCTCGCGAGGACGCTCGCCCCACCGAGTTGGTCAGGCCACGGCCGAGCAGTCCTCAGCACATTCCAATGCTCCTCAAATCGTGTCTGGCGCCTTCACTCTCACCACGCCCACGCTCTTCACGCTCTCGGTCCGCGACGTGGACGGGCTGGATTGCGCGGAACCCAGGCGCGGCCGGTTCAATGTTTCTCCCGACGAACGTCCGCGCATCGCCGTCCTCGAACCGGGCCGCGACGCCGTCGCCACGCCGAACATCAGAATCCCCGTGAAGCTCCAGGCTGAGGACGACTTTGGCATCACGAAAGTCCTCTGGCTGCGCGGCTATAATCGGTCCATTGAGCGCGCCTTCGACATGAAGCTCACCCCGCGCGGCGGCCCGGCGAGCGTCGAGTCCTCCGGCGCGTTTGACATGGCCCGGCTCGGCGTGCGTCCCGGCGACGTCATCGAGTATTTCTTCGAGGCTTCCGACAACGATCCCAAAGGCCCGAACGTCGCGCTGACCCGTCCCTACCGGCTCGAGATCATTTCCGAGGAACAATACAAGCAAGTGCTCCTGCGCATGGCGGCCAGGAAGGCGCTGTTCGAGCCTTACTTCAAACTTGGCAACTGGCTGCGCCGCCTGGCCGAGCGCGCCCGCGAAGCCGAACGCAAGGCGGCGAACGCCCAGACCGACGCCGAACGCGAAGCCGCACAAAAGGAGGCGCAGGAACTTTCGAAGGAACTGGAAGATTACGAGAAGGCGCTCGCCAAGCTGATGAAGAGCCCGGCGATGTTCGACGTGGAACAGGAATTCCGCGATTCCCTGGGCCAGCAGCAGTCGCAAATCGGCGAGGCGAAGAAAAAGGCCGCCAACGCCGCTCGCAAGCCGCCCGGCGTGCAAGATCTCAAGGATCTGGCCAGGCAACTCTCCGAGATGTCGAAGCAGGAGCAGGAGAACGTCAGCCAGCCGGCGCAGCAGATTGCCGAGGTGGCTCGCGTGCTGGCGCGCGCCGACGAGTTCGTGCGCATGGCCCGCGCACAAGCCAACGTCGCGCAGATGCTCCGCCGATTCGCCGACCGGCAGGACGCCCTCTCGCGCACAGAGCAGGCGGAGGTCGAGGAATTGAAGGCGCAGCAGACGAACATCCGCGAGGCGCTGCGCCGTTACATCGAGACGATGCCCGAGTTGCTCTCGAAGGTGCCGAATGACTCCGCGTACCAGCCGCTTCGCGACGACGTGCAGGATTTTCTCAAGGCCGTGCAGGAGGAGAAGATCGACCAGGACATGGCCGACGCGTTGAAGAACCTCAACGAGCGAGACCCTGGCAGCGCCCACGCCCTCGCCCAGCTTGCCGCCGACAAAATGGACAAGCTCATCAGCAAGTGCAACGGTCTGCCGAAACAAGGCAAGCAATGCACCACGGCGCGCTTTCGCCCCAAGCTGTCCAAGGCGGGCAGTTCGCTCGGACAAATCCTGTCCGCGATGAGCGGCAACGGCGGAGGGGAAGGCGGCGAGGGCTATGGCCTTTACGGCGAGGATGTGGGTCTCTACGGCCCGGACATGGAGTTGGCCGGCGAACAATCCGGCGGCCGCCGCGACCGCGAAGGCTCGGAAGGCTCCGGCCGAAGCCGCACCATCGCGTTCATGGCCGGCGACTCCGCCGACCCCGCGCTCCCACCGCCCGGCACGCCCGGCCGCGTACGCCTGCAGCCCGACGCGAAATTTCCGCTCAAGTATCGCGACCTGGTCGGCGAGTATTTCCGATCCATTGCCGAAACCGCCACTGAATCCGAGAAAGGCCCGCCACGATGAAAACGATCCGGAAAAAGCGAAACCGAAAGCCGACGCGGACCACTGCCTCGCATCCCGAAACTCCCGAAACTCCCGTCGCTTTGAAACCCGCCAGCGACCGCGAGGGCCTGTCGTCGAAGTGGGTCAAAACTCGCGTGGACCCGTTGGAGCAAGGCGGCTGGAGCTTTGTCGGCGCCTGGCACTTGCTGATCGGCGCACTGCTCGCCCTTTCCCTGGTCTGCTCCTCCGCGCCCGCGGCAGAGCTTTCCCCCGCGGGCAGCGACCTCGTCGAATGTGCCAATCTCATCTACGCCGGCACCAAGAGTTCGGTCTGTTTCAGCGAGGAGTTCCTCTCGGCCGTCGCCGCGGAAACGAGCATCTGCACCGCGCGCAAATTCAAGCCCGTGAAGCTGGCGGAAAAGGAGGTGTTCCGGTTTCCCTTCGCCGTGATGACGGGCGAAGGGGCCTTCAGTCTCACCGACGACGAGCGCAAGAACCTCAAAGCCTACCTCGAGAAAGGCGGGTTCCTGCTCGCCAGCGCCGGGTGCAGCAGCCGCGAGTGGAGCGATTCGTTCAAACGCGAGATCGAGGCGGTGTTCCCCGAGCGCAAGCTTTCCGAAGTCTCGATGGAGCATCCCATCTTCCGCACCGTGTACGACGTGAAACGCCTCGACACCAAAGGCGCCGACGCGAAGCTCCACGGCCTCTCGATGGGCGGGAAGATCGTGCTGATGTATTCGCCCGACGGCCTCAACGACACCGCCACGATGCACGGCTGCTGTTGCTGCGGGGGCAACGAGATTAAGAACGCGCAGAAGGTGAACGCGAATATTCTGGCGTATGCGTTGTTGCAATAGGACGGTGGCTGGCCACCGACGATGCACTGCACCACAATCAAGTCTTCTGCCCCACAGGGGCCAAATAATCCAGCCCAGGGCAACGCCCTGGGATACGTGGTCCCGAGACCATTCACGCCCTGAAAGGGCGGAACAATCAGAGCATCGTCATGTGTGAGTTCCTCGTACAGTCATACGCCAGCCCGCTAGCCCGGATATTTCATACCTCGCATGAAACGCCCACAGCCCGTAGCCGCCAACGTGAGGGGCGGACTCGTTCCCACGCTTGGCCCATCCGCCTCCTCACGTCGGCGGCTACGACACGTATGAAATCTCCAGGCTAGAACGAACTCACGGCGAACGAAACCGAACCGCCTCGAACTCGGCGAATGGTTTGGCCCTTTCAGGGCGCAATCGGTTTTTCGATGGGCGCGACCCAGGGCGTTGCCCTGGGCTGGATGATTCAGCCCCTTCGGGGCGGCGGTCGACCCGGCGTCTTGCATTTGGAGCTTGGCGCGGGCGCATCTTGACACTGCCCCCATTCGCCGCCGGCGGACTCCCTCTCCTCCCTCGGAGGGAGGAGAGGGCCGGGGAGAGGAGGGCCGTTGGGTCCAGCAATGGCCCCTCTCCCCGCTCCTGCGTCGCGGGGAGAGGGAGAAATCGGGGGCGGTGTCAAGTTGCGCCCGCTTGGCGCTTGGGGTTTCTTTTGAGCTTTGAGCTTTGGATTTTGAGCTTCTGCCTCGGGGCCGCCGAGCCCGCGTCCACCAACGCCCAGCCCACCTTCCACGCCTCTCTGGCCGCCGCTTCCGAGGTGGCCGCGGCGGACCAGGCCCTCGTCCTGCTCGATTTCAGCGCCGAATGGTGCGGGCCGTGCAAGGCGATGAAGAAAAATAGCTTCCCGGCCAGGGAATTCGTCGAGGGCGCCGGCGCCGTGCGCATCGCCGTCGTGGACATCGACGCGAACCCGAAGATGGCCCAGTCGTTCAAGGTGAGCGCGGTGCCCACGCTCGTCCTGCTCACGCCCGACAACAAGATCGTCTCGCGGCGCACGGGCTATATGGATGCCGCCGCGCTGGTCGGCTGGATCAAAGAGGGCCGCGAGCGCGTGAAGAACGGCCAGTGGGAAGGCACCGCGCCCGGCTCGAAGCTCGACGCCCTGGCCAAAAAAGCCTCGGGTCAAGGGCTGGACACGAACGATTTCAAGTCGCTCATCGCCGCGCTCGGCGATCCGGACCCGGCCGAGCGCGCCGGTGTCGCCCGGCTGTTGATTGCCGCCCGCGAAGCCGCCGTGCCGCCTCTCATCGAAGCGGTGGCCGACCCGTATTTGGGGGTGCGCGTGGGCGCGGGCGATTTT
>CAZZAQ010000031.1:1256-3125 GCA_964652165.1 uncultured Bifidobacterium sp. | reverse complement strand
CGACCCGTGGCAATCGCCTGACGAACTGCCGGACACCGTGGCCGCGCTCAGAAAATGGTGGGCGGACACCGGCCGGCTGCCGCCGCCGTCCGCGCCGCGCGCGCTCGACCCGTCGGCTGCCAGTTCGGTTCACGCGGCAATCGATGCGCTGCGCTCCGGGGACGCGGCCCGGCGCACCGAAGCCATGTCCACGCTCGTCGGCCACGGGCTGGCTGCGCTGCCGGCGTTGCGGGCGGCACTTAAACGCTACGAGCGGGAGAATCCGCGCCTGCTTGCGCTGCTGGAGGACGTGCGCTGGGCCATTCTCGTGCCGGACGCCGTGGACCGCCGGGCCGGCGGCGTGCGCCAGGCGCTCGCGCGTTGGTCGAGCACCGACCGTCAGGACGCGGCCGCGCGCCTGGGGCGCGCCGGGCGCGACGCCATTCCTGCGCTGGCCGAACTGGCCGGCGACGCCGACCTGCTTGTCGTCGAGACCGCCGTGCGGTCGCTCTCCACCGTCGGCGGCAAGGACGTGATCCCCGCGATGGCCGCGCTCCTCAAAGCCGACGACGCCAACCTTCGCATGACCGCCGCGCAGGCGCTGGGCAAGACCAAGAGCGCCGACGCCACGCCGCACTTGCTCACCATCGTGGACGATCCGAACGAAGTCGTGGCTTGCGCAGGATTGGCGGCGCTCGACGAGGTTAACTCGAAGGAAGCGTTCATGAACCCGGCGCCCGGTGCGAAGGACACAATCTCACCCGAGATGATCGCGGCCATGAAGAAAGCGCTGGCGGATGCGCGCTGGCGCGTGCGGGCAACTGCGGCGGAGGTGGCCGGCAGGCTGCACGTCAATCCACTTTCGAGCGAACTGAACAGCCTGTTGACCGACAGTGACGCATTCGTGGTGAAAAACGCGCTGGTCGCCTTGAATGCCTTGAGCGCGCGGCCTGAACCGGCGCAACTCGCGGCGCTGGCCAAACGGCTCCCTGCCTTGCGCGGCGAGGCGGTCGAGATGATGGCCCAATCCGAGTCGGACGAGACGGTCAAAAGCGTCGAGTCGATTTACGACAGCGGCGATACGGAAACTCGGCATACTATCCTGAACGCGCTGGCCCGCATCGAATTGCCCACTGCCAACAACCGGACCAACGACGTGTGGCGTTCGCTCATCGCCAAAGCCGTTGCGGAGAAGGAACCGCGGCTGCGACAGGCGGCGGCGGAATTGATTGGGCGTCGTCCGCCCACGCTCGCCGCGCAACTCATCGGGCCGCTGCTGGCGGACGACGAGGCCGACGTGCGGAACACGGCGGCGGACGTTGCCCTGAGCATCCTCGCGGGCGAACGGCGCGCCGCGTCGAAGTTCGGCATCAATCGGTACGCGGTGGGCGGCGAGGAAATGGTTCTTTCGGGCGGCGTGAGCACCCGCATCGCCAGGACCAACAAGCCACCCGTGAGCGCCGAACAACTGGCCGCCTGGCATGAGGTTCTTTCCAGGAAAGCCGGCGCGACGCCGGACTTCAACGTCGCGGCGGTCCTGTTCGCAACCGGCGACGGGAAGAGCGACTTATCGTTGCTCGCAACTTCGTTGGAGCGTCTCGGCGAAAAAGGCGCGCGGCGACTTGCGGCGTCGCCGGCCGTCGGGCTGATCCTGGCGAAGCTGCCGTGGCCCGAGGGCAAGGCGGTGTTGGAAAAATTCTGCGCAGTCCCGGCGTTGTTCGCGCTCGCGTCGCTCGAGAGCGAACGGGCGCCGCCGGCTGTGGCGGAGTATTTGCGCGAACCGGCTCGTTTCCGCACGGCGGTCGAGCGGGCCACGGACGAGGAACTGAAAGGGATGCTAACGCGCCTTCTGGGCGGCAGCACTTACGTGTACGGCTCGCCACGCAAAGT
>CAZZAQ010000031.1:0-1246 GCA_964652165.1 uncultured Bifidobacterium sp. | reverse complement strand
AGGCAACGCGCTCCCCAGCAAGCAACTGGCGCACTCGGCGCCGCGGAGCAGTCACGGCCGCAGGTGCTGGCGCTGCTGGAATCGACCAACGCGGCCTGGCGCGCGGCAGCGCTCTACGCGATGGGACGCTGGGGCGCGTTCGCGGACGCCGCCGTGATCGAGAAAGCCATGCAGGATACCAACGGCTGGGTGCGCGGCACTGCCGCGCAAGCCCTGGCGCGGTCATTGAAGGATCGCCCCGTGCTGGAGGCCCGGCTCGGGCCATTGCTGGCCGATGAGCACGCCTATCCCCGCCGGGTGGCGGCGCTGGCGTTGCTGGAGCCGGAGATTCGCCAGACGGCCGGATTGCAATGGCAGTTGGATTTCTTCCGCTATGACGACGTGCAGACGGGCCGCAGCGAAGGCTACAGCCTGAACGACACGCGGCCGTTGACCCCCCTTGACACGAAGCCCGCCTATCTCGAGTCCGCCCGCAAATGGCTCAAGTCGACCAACGCCGAGGCCGTGACGCCCTTCGCGTTGCTGCTGGCCCAGCACGGCGAGCGGGCGGGACTGGAGCGGCTGATCGAAATCCGCGGCGAACTGTCCGAAGACAAGTCGCAGGTGCTGCCCGATTCGTTACTCACGGCGATCTCGCTGGCGCAGGACCCGAAATACATCCCGCTCCTGCGCGGCCTGATGGACGCCACGCGCAACACGTACGAGTTGCAAAAGCTGCTGCGCGCAATCAAGGGACTGACCGGACCGGAGGCGCGCGAGTTGCGGGTGGAATTGAACAAACGGATGCGGACGACGGGCGGGACGATGGTCGAGTGAAGGGTGAACCGTGAATCGTGATTCGTTAAACCTGAGGCGTAATGAGTGGAGCGTAAAACGTGAAACGTGAAACGTAAAATGCCTGGGGCCGGCTCGCGGAACTTCCCGCTCTTAATCTGGACTTACGTTTCACGTTTCACGTTTCAACGAAGCCGAAAGGACAATCGTATGTGGAGTCGCACATGGATGCTCGTGCTGGCCGCCGCGCTCTGCGGCTGCTTCAAGACGAAGGACGAATTGACGATCAACCCTGACGGCTCCGGCGCCGTGCGCCTCGAAACGCGCCTGCTCATTCCTACCGAAACACTCCAGGGACTCGGCATGGGCATGGGCATGGGCGGAAACGAAGGGCCAGTGACTTATCCGCCGACCAGCGAGGCCGAGGCGAAGCGGTGGTTTCCAGCGAAGGACTTCAAGATGACGGCCAAGG
>CAZZAQ010000030.1:6913-14863 GCA_964652165.1 uncultured Bifidobacterium sp. | reverse complement strand
CTACGCCAGCCGGGTCGGCTGGCCCACTGCGGTGCGTGTGCCCGGTTGCGCCCCCTTCCGCCGCCCGCGCACATTTCCAGTTGGCAAGCGCCGCGCGGCTTCTGAATACTTCCCTTCACGAAGTATGGCTGACGCGAAGAAGCACAATTACGACGAAAGCAAAATCAAGACCCTCAGCAGTCTCGAACACATCCGGCTGCGCACCGGCATGTACATCGGGCGCATCGGCAACGGCTCCCATTACGACGACGGCTGCTACATCCTCCTCAAAGAAGTCGTCGATAATGCCATCGATGAATTCATCATGGGCTTCGGCAAGGAAGTCCACCTGGACATCCAGGGTCCGCGCGTGAGCGTGCGAGACTTCGGACGCGGCATCCCGCTGGGCAAAGTGGTCGATTGCGTCTCCAAGATCAACACCGGCGCCAAATACAACGATGACGTGTTCCAGTTCAGCGTCGGCCTCAACGGCGTCGGGACGAAAGCCGTCAACGCGCTCTCGAAGGATTTCACGGTCCGCAGCCATCGCGGCGGCGAATACGTCGAAGCTTCGTTCAAGCTGCGGGATTGACCGCATCTTTGCTGTGATTGGGTTGGAGTTGACCCGACCAACAATAAAACGGTTGTGGGCTCATTCCACTTTGGGGGGAAGTGCGCCGTTTGCGGGCAACGAAAGGGGCGGCGTCTCGATGGCGACCTTTGATTCAGTCTTTTGCAATTGCGCTTCCAGGGCGGTGATGCTGGAGCGGATGAAGCCGGCCAGCGGGTCCAATTGCAGCGCCTGCTTTCGCGCAACTTCGGCGTCAGCCGAGCGCCCAAGAGCCTGAAGGTTCATGGCGAGGCCCATCCAAACCGTGGCCGAGGACGGGTGCCGTTTGGCGAGCGACTCGAAGACGACGGCGGCGCGCTGATGTTTGCGCCGCCGCCAGAGTCCTCCGCCGACGTTCGCGGCTTCGTCCGGCGAAACCTCCGCCAACCGCGTGGCAGCTTGCGCGAAGGCCGTGTCGTCGAGCGCCTCGGGTGACAGAAGCAGTTGCGTGAGGAAGAACGGATCCCCGGACATGACCGTGGAACCGAATCGAGCCGCTTTCTGGACGGCAGCGGCGTTGCCGTGGCGATTGAACAGCGCGGTTTGATATTTGAGGGCGAGCAGCGCTTCAGGCGTCGAGCCGTGTGTTTGCATGATTTTGGAGATGGTCAACGCTTCGCCAGCGGCCTGGATCACGATTCGGGCGGGAGACGCGGCGGGGTCTGGCGGACCGCCATAGAGCCGGCGAGGCGCATCGAACTCGAGGCGCAGATTGACGTCCGTGTGCAGTTGCCTGGAAGCCTCGCGGTCCACGAACGCTTTGAGGTCCTGTTCGTCCAGCAGGTAGCGAGAGAGCAACAGCGCCGGAAGGCTCGTGGCTTGAAAGTAGCGCTGGAGATCCGCTTTCACAGGTGGCAATCCGCTCACGAGCTTTTGGGCGCGCTCCAGCGTGTTGGGCGTCGGCGTGATGGGTTGTTCCGATGCGACGATGATGGTGTTGTTGTCGTTGATACAAACCAGCGCGGCATAAGGGAAGGCGGCCTGCACGGTCCGCAATATCATTGTGTAGTCCGCTCGATCGAGGGAATACAAATGCACCCATTGCGCGAACAGCCCGCCCGGCTTCAAGCGCGCTCGGGCCGCGGCGTAACACTCACGCGTAAACAGGCTGGAAATGCCGGCCAGCCAGGGATTGGACGGCTCCGAGATGATGAGATCGAAGCGTTGCTCGGTGGCCTGCAGAAAGCTGCGCCCGTCGTCGAGCACGGGAGTGAAACGATCGGAGTTTTCGGGACGATGGTTGACGGCGCCGAAGAACCGGGAACCCTCGAGGATGCCCGGCTCGATTTCGCAGGAACTCACCTTGGTCCCTGGAAACAGCAGACTCGCTCCGGCCGTGGTGCCGCTGCCGTGGCCGATGATCAGCACATCCTGAGCCTCCGGCTTCAGACACCGCGGCAGATACGCCAGGGCGAGCTGCGTCTCCATATCCACCTGCGTGCTGGCATCGGTTTTCCCGTTGACCCGCAGCCACCGGTGGTTGCCGGACTCAATGACCAGCACGTTGCAGGCCGGGCCTTCGCGGAAGAAAAGAACCTTCAAATCCCGGCGCAGTACATCGGCGGGCATGTAGCCATACAGGAAAGCTCCGTAGTCCGTGAGTCTTGGATCGAGGGGCCGGGCCGCGAACACCACAGCCACAGTTCCCGTTAACAGCGAGACCAGTACAAATTCTGACTGCCGGCCCCGTGTCTGAAAACGGACCAGCAGCAGGGCGCCCAGATAAAGCGCGAGCGCGAGCGCCGTCGTCTTGGGGAGGGTCAACGCCGGCACCAGAACCAACATGGTCAGGAACGCGCCGGCGATGGAACCGAGCGTGTTCCAGGCGTACATGGCGCCCACCGTGTTTCCGATTCGGTTCTTGTGCTGCGAGGCGATTCCGACCAACAACGGAAAGAGCACTCCCATGCAGGTCGCCGGGACAAACTCCAACACCGTACCGGCTCCGACACACACGAGAGCGTTGACGGATTGGGAACCGCGAAACGGGGCGACCAAACCAACGGCGCCAGTGGCCGCCGGAATCGCAAATCTGCCGGCGGCGGTGAAGACCACCAGTAGGACAGTTGCGATGGCGATCAGCCTGACGGGGTCGGCGTTTCTCCGTTGAAGGAATCGGCACAACAAGGATCCCAGCCCGACGCCCGTGAGGAAAATGAACAGGGTGGTGGTGAAGGCATAGGTTGAACCTCCCAGCATGACGGCGAGTTGCCGTGTCCAGATCATTTGCAACATCAGCGAGGCCAGGCCGGTCAGGATCATCGCAAGGTAAATCAACCTGGCTGGACGGCCCTCAGCGCCTTGAGCCGGCGGCATTGAAGCGGATGCGGGGGCGGGCCCGCTGCTCAACTCAAATCTGCGTGCCGCCAGAAGAGCGACCGCGGCGATGGCTCCGTTGGCGGCGGCGGCCGCGATGTTTGTCCACACAAGACCGAGCGCCGGGATGAGCCAGAATCCCGCCGCCAGACAGCCCATGGCAGCGCCCGCCGTGTTGATGCCATAGAGCCACGCGGTCGATTGACCGGCGTGATCCGGACCGGCCGCCGCCTGCTTCACCAGCAGCGGAAGCGTCCCGCCCATCAGCACGCACGGAGGGCCGATGACCAGCAATGTCAATAAGCCGCGGGCCAGGGCGTGGAGCAACGCGGCGTCATGCAGATGGGAGTAGAGCCAGGAATTGAGTCCGCCCAGCCATCCGATTTCAAATGGAATCAGCAGCGCGAGCAACCCGATGCCCGCTTCGCACCAGCCGTACCAAAGGAGCGGACTGTGAATGCGATCCGCCCGGCGCCCGAGGAGCAGCGCGCCGGCTCCCAGGCCCAGCAAGAAGCAGGCGACGACCAGGGCCATGGCTAGCGCCGAATTCCCCCAGACGTGGGAGAAGCGTTTGAACCAGACCACCTCGTAAGCCAGACTGGTCGCCCCGGAACAAAAGAACAGCACAGAGACAAGGCAATGCTGGCGGGGCGGCGGGGCGGCCGGGTTGGACACGCGGGCTTTCAACGCGGTCGGATTAAGCAGCGCGCTCCGCCCGAAGACAAGCCTCGTGTAAGTTCCCACTGATTTCTGGATGCGTCCCTTCCGCCAGGACGCAACTCGGCACACGCACCGTATCGAAGTGGGGCAGGCGACCGCGCCTGCCGAAGTCCACCGGGCGACTCCGCCCGGTGAACTCTGCAAGCGAGGTCGCTTGCAGGACTACGCCAGCCGGGTCGGCTGGCCCACTGCGGTGCGTGTGCCCGGTTGCGCCCCCTTCCGCCGCCCGCGCACATTTCCAGTTGGCAAGCGCCGCGCGGCTTCTGAATACTTCCCTTCACGAAGTATGGCTGACGCGAAGAAGCACAATTACGACGAAAGCAAAATCAAGACCCTCAGCAGTCTCGAACACATCCGGCTGCGCACCGGCATGTACATCGGGCGCATCGGCAACGGCTCCCATTACGACGACGGCTGCTACATCCTCCTCAAAGAAGTCGTCGATAATGCCATCGATGAATTCATCATGGGCTTCGGCAAGGAAGTCCACCTGGACATCCAGGGTCCGCGCGTGAGCGTGCGAGACTTCGGACGCGGCATCCCGCTGGGCAAAGTGGTCGATTGCGTCTCCAAGATCAACACCGGCGCCAAATACAACGATGACGTGTTCCAGTTCAGCGTCGGCCTCAACGGCGTCGGGACGAAAGCCGTCAACGCGCTCTCGAGGGATTTCACGGTCCGCAGCCATCGGGGCGGCGAATACGTCGAAGCCTCGTTCAAGCAAGGCCGCCTCAAGAAGGAGAACAAAGGCAAGGCCGCCGGCGAGCCGGACGGCACCTTCATCTCCTTCGAGCCCGATCCGTCGATCTTCGACGCCACCGAGTTCCGCCCCGACTTTGTCGAGAAGCGCCTGCGTTACTACTCCTACCTCAACTGCGGCCTCAAGCTGGTCTTCAATGGCAAGTCGTTCCAAAGCCGTCACGGCCTGCACGACCTGGTGCTCGAGGAACTGGCGCAGGACAACTCCGAGCCGATTTACCCGCCGCTCCACTACGCCAGCAAAATGCTGGAATTCTGTTTCACGCACACCAACAGCCGTTACGGGGAAACCTTTTACTCCTTCGTCAACGGCCAGTACACGACCGACGGCGGCACGCACCTCAGCGCTTTCCGCGAGGGCCTGCTCAAGGCGGTGAACGAATACTCCAAGGGCGGTTACGACGGTGATGACGTGCGCGAAGCGATGGTCGGCGCGGTCGCCATTCGTTTGAAGGATCCCGTCTTCGAGTCGCAGACCAAGAACAAGCTTGGCAATACGGAAATCCGTTCCGATCTCGTCAACAAAGTCCGCGAGGAACTCCTTCATTTTTTCAATCGCAACAAGGAGGTTGCGGGGCAGATCCTGGCGAAGGTGGAAGACAGCCGCCAGCTTCGCAAGGAACTCCAGGAGGTCAAGAAGCTGGCCCGCGAACGGGCCAAGGCCATCACCCTGCGCATCCCGCAGCTCAAGGACTGCAAAATCCACTTCGACAAGAAGCGCGACAAGGGCGGCGAATCGATGATTTTCCTCACCGAAGGCCAGAGCGCCGCCGGCAGCATCGTAAGCTGTCGCGACGTCGAGACGCAGGCCATCTTCGTCCTCAAGGGCAAGCCCCTCAATGTCTGGGACCTCAAGCGCGACATCGTTTACAAAAACGACGAGATGTACAACCTCATGCGCGCGCTCGACATCGAGGACAACGTTGAAAACCTGCGCTACGCCAAAGTCATCCTGGCCACCGATGCCGACGTGGACGGCCTTCACATTCGCAATCTGCTCATCACCTACTTCTATCGCTTCTTCGATCCGCTCGTTCACGACGGCCACCTCTACGTATTGGAGACGCCGCTGTTCCGGGTCCGCAACAAGGAGAAGACTGTCTATTGCTACAGCGAAGCCGAGCGGGACAAGGCCGCCGCCGAACTGGGCAAGAGCGGCGAGATTACCCGCTTCAAGGGCCTGGGCGAAATCAGTCCCGCCGAATTCAAGCAATTCATCGGCGACAACATGCGGCTGAGCCAGGTCGAGTTCGCCCCCAAGCCCGACGCCGCCACGATCTTCAGCTTTTACATGGGCAAGAACACCCCCGAGCGCAAAGACTACATCATGGAAAACCTCGTGGTGCCGGTGGAGGATTGATTCGTGATGCGTGGTGCGTGATGCATTTTTACGTTTCACGTTTTACGTTTCACGCACCACGCATCCCGCTTCACCCTTCCCTGCCCAGGAACCTGAAAGTAGGGCGCGCCGCTCCGCGCGCGCCGCACTCGAAATCCCAGACCGGCGCGCGCGGTGCGACGCGCCCTACCCTCCATTCGTGGTTCAGGGGTTCAATGCGCGAATTCTTTTGGAGAATTCTCTCCTGCGTCCCCGATACCACCGAAACCATCGCGCCGTGTCGCGCACCGGATGAATCTTGCTGCGCTCGTTGTGGTAAATGAGCTGAACCGGGATGAAGTCGATGCCGTGGCCGGCGTCGTGGAACGCCATCAACAACTCGGACTCGACTTCAAAGTTCTTCGTCTGAAGAAGCAACTTCGACCACGCCGGCAGATGCACGAGCCGAAATCCGCAGAGCGCGTCGGGAAACTCCTTGGCCCCGGAGAGCTGCCGGCTCACCCAGCGGTTCACCCACCGGCGCACCAACGGCATCCGCGATGCGTGGGCCATGCGGTTGCCGACGATGAGCTTCGCCTCTGTGGCCGAGGCGCGGGCGAGAAAATGCGGAATATCCTCCGGCGAATGCTGGCCGTCGCCATCGAGCGTCATTGCCCAGGTGAACCCGGCCTGGCGCGCGGCGCCCCAGCCTAGTTCCAGCGCAACGCCCTTGCCGCGCGGCCGATCATGGCGGAAGACCCGCGCGCCCGCCTGATCCCCCTGCCGCGCAGTATCATCGCTCGATCCGTCGTCGACGACGATGACGGTCGGCAGGTGCCGCCGGCATTGCCCGACGATGGACGCGACCATGCCGGCCTCGTTGAGGCACGGGATGACGACAGCGCATCGGGCGGACCAATCCATTTGCGAACGCGAGAATTCGGATCAGTTGACGCCGGAGCACGGCGGGGCAGCAAGCGCAAACCGAGACTGAAGCTTCCCGGATATTTTCCGATTTAACTATTTGACGAATTGGGTAGCTTTGAGCCGGCCAGCGTGACAGGCGCACTGCCCAGTGGGGCAGAAGAGCGGAAGCCCGCGGGCCGAGACCGGATGAAGACTGTTCTGTTGATCGACGACGACACCGAATTGCGCGAAGCGCTCGGCGCTTACCTGCGGCAACGCGGGTGGGAGGTTCACACCGCGGCCGACGGCGACAGCGGCCTCGGTCTTGCTAGAAAACTGATTCCCGTAGTCATCCTTTGCGACATGTACATGCCGTGCGGCAACGGGTTTCGCGTCTGCTCGGCCATTCGGGAAGAACAGTCCCTCCGGCACTCATTTCTGGTGGCGATGTCGGGCAACATGTTCGATGACACTCGCAAAAGCGCCATGGAAGCCGGCGCCGACGAGTTCATGCTCAAGCCCCTTCAGCCCCGGCCGCTGCTGGATATGCTCGAACGCGTCTTTACCTTGCGCGGTGGCAGCAGTCCGGACGGCGCCGCCCGCACCGCGGCCGGACCGCAAACCCCTGCGCCCCTGCCGGCCCGTCCCTCGGCTCCGCCGCCGGACAACTATGTCCGCTTCTGGGGCGTGCGGGGTTCGATTCCCACCCCCGGCCAGGGAACGGTTCGCATCGGCGGCAACACTTCGTGCGTCGAGGTCCGCGCGGACGGCGAACTCATCGTGCTGGACGCCGGCACGGGCATCCGCCCGCTGGGGACCGAACTCATGAAGGAGTTCAAGGACCGCGCGGTGAAAGTGTCGCTGCTGATCACCCATTCGCACTGGGATCACGTGCAGGGCTTCCCGTTCTTCGCCCCGGCCTACAATCCGAAAAACCAGATCGACATTCACGGTTTCGAGGGCGCCTGGGAAAGCCTGGAAGACATCTTCTCCGGCCAGATGGAGAGTCCCTACTTCCCGATCGGCCTCAAACAGATGCCGGGCAACATCAAGTTCACCGAACTGCGCGAACTGGAGTTCGGCATCGGCCCGGTGCGCGCCCGCGCGGCCTTCATCAATCATCCCGGTGTCACCGTCGGGTTCCGGCTCGAAACCAGCACCGGCTCGGTCGCCTACCTGCCCGATCACGAGTCGTGCTTCCGCATGCGCAGCCTGGCCGGCGGCGGCAACGCTCCAGCCTCCCCCGAAGAACTGGCGTTCGCGCGCCGCGAGGACGAAAAGACCCTCAAATTCATCCAGGGCGCCGACATCCTGATTGTCGACGCGCAATACGACCTGGAGG
>CAZZAQ010000030.1:5301-6903 GCA_964652165.1 uncultured Bifidobacterium sp. | reverse complement strand
CGCGTCGGCTGGGGCCATTCGTGCGTGGACGACACAGTCGAGTTGGCCGTGCGCGCGCAGGCCCGGAAACTCTTCCTGTTCCACCACGACCCAACGCACGACGACGACAAGATTGAAAGCATGGCGGCCCACGCCCGCGACCTCGCCGCCTGGCACGGCGGCAAGCTCGAAGTCGATGCCGCGCGGGAGGGCTTGAAGGTGGCGCTGGGGGCGGCGGTGGAGTCCTA
Organism: uncultured Bifidobacterium sp.; assembly: GCA_964652165.1. Taxonomy (GTDB): domain Bacteria; phylum Verrucomicrobiota; class Verrucomicrobiia; order Limisphaerales; family JADJPG01; genus DASTLJ01. The sequence continues at coordinate 6,676 of CAZZAQ010000030.1, read as the reverse complement.
GTCTTCATTCGTGTCCTTTTCGTCCCTTTCGTCCCTTTCGTCCCTTCCTCCCTGCGCGCCACGCCCCAGTCGCGCGACCGCCCCCCATTTTCCTGGAGCAAATCACCCCCAGAATGTGTCTAAGAATCGTCGCTGTCGCGTGTCATATCGGTAAGATGCGATAGCACACGAACCTGAGACGCAATGGAACCGGCGGCCCAATCTGAATCCGCTGCATGACCGTGGTCCCGCCCGATGCTGCCAGCGCCGGCCCGCCCCGATGCGAATCCATCGAGGCGCTGTTCGCCGCCCTCGAATCGCCGCTGCTCAGTTATGCGCTGCGCCTGCTCGGGGACCGCGCGCTGGCCGAAGACGCCGTCCAGGATGCTTTCATGAAATTGCACGCCCATTTCGCCGAAGTGCGCGAGCCGCGACGCTGGCTCTACCGCACCGTGCACAACCAGGCGCTGAACCACCGGCGCCAGGCGGACAAAATCGTGCCCCTCGAACAGCCGGGCGACGACGCTTCTCACGCCAGCAACGACACCGCCGACCCGCAGCCCTTGCCCGATGAACAAATCGCCCGCTGGGAAGGCGTCGGGCTGGTGCGCCTGAGCCTCGAAACCCTCGACCCACGCAGCCGCGAGGTCGTGCGCCTCAAGTTCGAAGAAGACCTTTCCTACCAGCAAATCGCCGAGCGCACCGGGCTGAAGTCCGGTCACGTCGGTTATCTCCTGCATCACGCCTTGAAATCCATCGCCGCCGAACTCGCCAAATCCGGCATCGTGCCATGAACGCCAATTCTGAAGCTGAAACCACGGATTGCACGGATTTCACGGATTCCGCGGATGAGCAAAGCAGTTCCTCCGTGACGCCGTGGATGGAGCGACTCGGGCAATGCCGATCCGATGCTTATCTCCATCCGTGTCATCCGTGTCATCCGTGGTTTTCTCTTCCGGCTCCCGGGGTGAACAGTGTGGATCCCGGCCCGCGTGCAGGCTTTCAGTGGAACTCGACTTTCGACAAGTTGCCCCGGCGTTTTGCGTCTCCCGGAGGGAGATTTGAAAATAGCCCAGCGTTTCAACGCTGGGTCCGATGGCCCAACATCGTCCGTCCCGAAGGGACGGCTGAACGCGGCGCCAAGGCGCTCCGTGTTTCCGGGCGATTCGCAGATTGCAGAGCTGCGATACAGTCCAAGCCGGCTGACGCCGGAACCCAAGATGATAACCACAACAGAACGCAAAGCACGCAAAGTTCCTTGCCGGATTGGAATGTTTCTCTGCGTTCTCTGCGTTCTTTGCGGTTAATAAATTCTCGCTGCCTGCGCACTAAGGAGAATTCCTGTGACTCCTGATTCCCCCAAAACACCCCGCGAAGAACTCGAAGCGCGCCTCAC
>CAZZAQ010000030.1:0-5201 GCA_964652165.1 uncultured Bifidobacterium sp. | reverse complement strand
CTGTGACTCCTGATTCCCCCAAAACACCCCGCGAAGAACTCGAAGCGCGCCTCACCGCGCTGCTGCTCGGCGAATTGTCCGCCGAGGAAGCCGCCGCGCTCCGGCACACCATCGGGCAGGACGCGGAGTTGGCCCGGCTGGAAAACCAGTTGAAGGAAACCATCGGCCTCGTGCGCCAGGCGGCGGCCTCGAAGGACGAGAAAACGATTGAACCCGCGGCCGCTCTCCAGCTTTCGGCCGAGCGGCGGGAGAAACTGCTCGCGTCGTTCAAGACGACGCGGCTGGAGATACCAAAGAAGCCGCGGCGCACGCTGAGGCTCAACCGCGAGTTGCTCAAGCTGGCGGCGATGATCGTGGCGCTGTTGCTGGTGAGCGGGGTTGTGGTCTCCTACTTCGCGCCTAAGGCCAAGAGCAGAGCGCAAAGGTTGGACCGGGGGATGACCCTCAGGCTTTGGTCCGGCGACGACTCGTCACCGGCCCGAGTCACGACGATTAATGGCTCGGGACCGGGCGTGCTCTCGTTCGAGTCGTCGGACTCGCGGAGGGCACCGCTGTACGGTGCGCCTCCGGCCTCGGGAACCAAGGCCGGTAAATCCGCAGGCGCACTAGGTGCCGAGAAAGCCGCAGAAGCGGGATTGGAGCGAGCCGAAGCCCAGATTCTCGCCCAGATATCTTCCAGAAACGCTCAAACTCCGCCTCCCCCTTCTGCAAGCCCCGCGCCGGCGAAAGCTCTCCCGCAACTTGCCCAGAACGCTGATCGCTTCCGCACAACCATCGCCCTGCCCACGTCGTCCGAAGCACAGGCAGCCGACACATCGTTCGGCGTTTCCGGCGTAGCGGTGATCGGAGGTTCCGGCAAGCTGCAAGTCGAAGTGCTTGGCGAGGAAACCTCGGTGCGCGGCCGCACGGGGCTGGCTGGCGGCCAAGGCGGATTCGGCGGAGCCGGTGGGTTCGGCGGCTTCGCCTCCGGCGGCGGAGGGCTCGGCGGCGGACGCGGCCCTGTTGCGACGTCCGAAGGAATGGACGCCGTCCTAATCCCGGACGCAGGCCTGCCCACGGCAAGCGCCATGGCCTTCGTCAACCAGACCCCCGGCAAGTCCCAACAGTTCGGAGAAGTTGCGGACGGATTGGGCATCCTAAACGTTGGCATGGTTCCCGCCACGCCACCGCCGTTGGGAGGACTCGTGGACACCAAGACCTCAGGGCTTGCTGGAGCCAACGCGTATTGGGACACCGGATCGAAGGCAGCATGGGCGGCCGTCGCCGATCCCAATCGCGGCGCCGGCGCAATGGGCGACCAATCCTTCGGCTGGGCCACTAAGGAATCGCGTGCGAACAAACCAACGACGCCGACGCCGGAGCAGAACGCCGATTGGTTCGGCCCGAAAGATGTCAACGGACCCGCTCCAGCCATCGCTCAAAACCCGACGCCGCAGCGGTTCTTCCGCGTGCGCGGAGATGTCGGCGGGCCCGCTCCTGGCATCGATCCAGAGCCCGTGCCCCCGCTCGTGGCAGCGACAGGGCTGCCCGTTGCCTCGCCTTCCGCCGGGGCGGCAAAGTCGAGCGTCGTTCTAGGGGATAGCGGAGTTGAAGTCGTGCGAAGGCGGGTCGATCTACCGGTGAATCCGACCCAGCCCGTTCCATCGCCTGCGAAACAGACGCCGCCAGGTAGTTACGAATTTGCGCTGACTTCGGACGACGTCGGCGGCCTAAGGTTTCTTTCCAAGCAAGGCCAGGAAGCCGCGGCCCTGATCGATGCGGCGACCGGGTTGCCCGTGACCTCGTCCGCACCCAATCAGAAACCTGATGCGGCTAAGAATCCATGGTCCATCCTCTTGAAGCAGCCAGAAGCCAACGTTGTCCTGGTCGTGCCTCCGCCCCCGACGACGACTCCATCGCCTTCTAGTCCCGCCGCGACACCCGTTCCCGCTCTGGAAGTAAGAGAGAAGAACATAGTCGCCACGCAGCCCTTGAGTGTCATCGACAACCTGGCCCAAAAGAACGAGCAGGATACGCCGATTCCATTGGCGACCAATGGGACATTCAGCGCCATCACTGTCAACAACATCACGGTCGGCTCGACTGTGAATGATGGCTTGGGAATCGACCCCGGCCTGCTGTCGGCAGGCACGCACGTCGCGGGGATTATCACGGACCCTACCCACGGCACTGGAGACGGCCGGGAATGGGGCATCCGGCAAAAATTGGATGCCGACGGCGACAGTGCCGCGCGTCTCTACCGCTTGAAGGACTTAACGCAGTCCCAGTCGAAAAGGAAAGCGCCCGCCGAAGTCCAGGACAAACTGGCGAAAGTCGACCGAGGCGATGCCGCCGGCGTTCACTCGGTCAACGAGGTTGGCTATCTGACCCAAGCTTTGATCGAGCAAATAGTCCCGTCCAAGTCGCCTCCCGTAGCGGACGAGGAGCGGAAGAAGGAAAGTGAAGCTTTAATGTCCCAATCGACCGTGGGGCAACGGATCAACGGTTCCGCCGGCGATGTCAGCGTGAACTATTCGACCACCGAAGGCGCCGCAAAGCCTCCAGGGCAAGTCGTTGTCGGGGGAAGCCTCGCGACCTCGGACGACTGGAAGCAGGCTTCCGAGGAGGCGGTCTACCGGAAGAGCCATGTCAAAATCGCCCTGCCGACGGGTGGCGAGACTGCGCAAGGAGTGGAACGCGAGCCGCGCGTGCAAGTCGGACCGGTTGTCATCAATGAGATTCAGTTTCGCCCTCTGGCCCAGGAAAAGCCCGCAGACGCTGGCCGACTCGGCCAAGCGGGCGGGCTCACGGCCGGTGGAACTGCCGAGGCCGGCCGTTCTAACGAGAATGTCAGCGGCAAGGTGGAATCGCTCCACAAGACGGACGTCGTTCCCGTGCAGGAATTTATCGATGTCGTCATTCCGCTCAAGACTGCGCCCGCCGTGGATGTCGCGCGGATGCTCAATAGCCGCGCCGCAACAGGCGAACTGCCCGTCGCCGGCCGGGCCAAAATGATCGCCGACGAACGCACCAATTCGCTCCTTATCTTCGGCAGCAGGGAGGATCTGAATTCGATATCGAACGCAATCCGGAGGTTCGACGCGCCCATCCCCCAGGGCGAAGTCGAAACCGCCGAAAACTTCTTCTCCACCTTCTCCCTCAACGTCAGCGACGTCTCCTTCAAGCTCGCCGCCGCAAGCCTGGAAAAGGGCCAGATGCCCGACCCGGCCACGGTGCGCAGCGAGGAGTTCATCAACGCCTTCGACTACCGCGACCCGGAGCCGGGCGGCAGCGCGCCCATCGCCTTCGCCTGGGAACGCGCGCGCTATCCCTTCGCGCACAACCGCGACCTGCTCCGTTTCTCCATCAAGACCGCCGCGAGCGGGCGCCAGCCCGGCCGGCCGTTGAATCTCGTGCTCCTGCTCGACAACTCCGGCTCGATGGAACGCGCGGACCGCGTGCGCGTCATCCGCGAATGTCTGCGCGTGCTGGCCGGGCAGCTTCAGCCGCAGGACCGTGTGAGCGTCGTCGCCTTCGCGCGCACGGCGCGGCTTTGGGTGGATGGCTTGACGGGCGCGCAGGCGGGCGAGTTGGTCGCGCGCGTTGGCCAGCTTTCGCCGCAGGGCGGCACGAACCTCGAAGACGCGATGAACGTCGCCTACCAGACGGCGCTCCGGCATTTCCTTCCGAACGGCGTCAACCGCGTCGTGCTCCTGACCGACGGCGCGGCCAACCTCGGCGACGTCGAGCCGGAGTCGCTCAAGAAAAAGGTCGAGGCGCACCGCAAGCAGGGGGTCGCGCTCGATTGCTTCGGCATCGGCTGGGACGGTTACAACGACGACTTGCTCGAAGTCCTTTCGCGCAATGGGGACGGCCGATACGGCTTCGTCAACACGCCCGAGGCGGCGGCGAGCGAGTTCGCCGGCCAGCTCGCGGGCGCGCTGCGCGTGGCGGCGTCGGACGTGAAGGTGCAGGTGCAGTTCAACCCGCGCCGCGTGACCGCCTGGCGCCAGATCGGCTACGCGAAGCATCAGCTCACGAAGGAGCAGTTCCGCGACAACACCGTGGACGCCGCCGAGATCGGCGCCGCCGAGCAGGGCAACGCGCTTTACACGGTGCAGGTGAACCCGAACGGCGAAGGCCCGCTCGGCGTGGTGCGCGTGCGCTTCAAGGTGCCGGGCACGTCGGACTATCGCGAGCACGAGTGGGCCGTGCCTTACTCGGGCGCCGCGACGCCGCTCGAACAATCCAGCCCGGCGCTGCGCCTGGCGGCCACCGCCTCCGCGTTCAGCGAATGGCTCGTCTCCAGCCCGTTCGCCGCCGAGGTCACGCCCGACCGTCTGCTCGGCTACTTGAGCGGCGTGCCCGAGACCTGCGCCGCCGACCCGCGGCCGAAGAAGCTGGAGTGGATGATTCGCCAGGCTAAAAGCCTGGCCGGGAAATGAACTTACACAGGGCTTACACGGCGCATGGGGAAACGAGGCAGAATAATCGGACCGGCGAAGAAAGCCAGGAGCCGGACAAAATGAGTCACGAGACGGGCACAAATCAGGTTTTGAACGAACGCCTGCCTGCCGAACAGGCAGGGCTGCCAATCCCAAAGGGATTGCGTCCCAAAGCCCAGGGTTGCGAGGAACGAGCTACCTTAGGACAAGCGTCAGAACAGGAAAACCCCAAAGGGGTTTCGTCTCGGGTGAACACAGGGCGCGTAGCCGCAACCCCGTTGGGGTTGTTGTCTTTTGCGACTTACACCCAGGGTAGCTCGTTCCTCGCAACCCTGGGCTTCGTTGCGGAATCCCGTTGGGATTCATGGAGAAGCCGCCGTTCAAATGCTCATTTGCGCACTAACGAGACGGACGACGACGCAGAGGCGGCGATCGCCCGATGGCGTGGCACAGACTTACTTCTGTACAGCCAAAGGCGGCTGACGACGCAACCCAATATGATAGCCGCAAAAGAACACAGCGCGGCGCTGCCGCAACGAAATGAAGCCAATCGTACGTTGACACGTGCATCTGCGTTCGCACAAAAAATCTTCGACAAAATGAGCGATTCGGACGGAGTGCAGTACAAAGAACGCGAAGAGCCTTGCGGGAATGGAGGTTTACTCTGTGTTCTTTTGCGGTTAAAAAAATTGGTTCATCACGGATTTTCGGGGAACACCAACGGTGTTCCATCCTTCAGCCCAGGGTTGCGGCGCAGCCGCTACCCTGGGTTGACCC
>CAZZAQ010000029.1:3664-14874 GCA_964652165.1 uncultured Bifidobacterium sp. | reverse complement strand
ACACTGTGAGCGTGGCGACCTGGCTTGTCGCCGAGCTCAAATCATTGGTGATGATAACCTGGTAATTGGTCGGCGTCGTCAACTGAACATTCGAGACGATCAACGTGGAGTTTGTCGCGCCAAAAATCGCAACGCCGTTTGACCACCATTGATAGCGAAGCGGTGGCGTTCCCGAAGCGATTACGCCAAATGACGCGTCGCTGCCGACGACATTGGTCCGGCTTTGCGGCTGGACGAGAATTACTGGTTGTTTCGGTGGTGGCGTCGGGTATTCACGACTGCCAACATAAGGCCTGTTGGTGATACTGTAAGCGCCAGACGCGCCGCCGCCATCGAACGAAAACTGCCTCACCCATTCCCGGGGACTGCCCAGTTCCACCCAGAACGCCTCGCCCACCGCGATTACCGGCTCAAACGGCTCCCATGTGTCCGCCCCGAGATAAGTGTGCGCCTGGTAGGATTGGCTCGGTTGATGAAACCGATAGAACACATCCCCCGCTTCGGCCGGGAAGCCCAAACCAAAGGAGGAGGACACCGGACCCGCCTGCGGCACGATGGAACTGCACAACGACAATCCAGCCGGCAGTTGGTTGGTCAAAGAACCTTCCAGCACTTCGCCGATGAAGGTGATGGTGGCGGACTCGACTGTGTCGAGGATCGCCCCTTCACCCGGACTTAAAGTCATCGTGGGATCGCCGGTATCGCAATCGAGCCATTCCCCGAAGAAGAAGTCAGCGCACTCAAAGCCAGGCGGCCGAACTTTGCGCATGACGCTGTCTCCCGGCGGAGAGTATCCGTCCAAAACCTCCTGCAACGGGTTCAGGGCCGACAAGCGGAGGGGATTGGCGATCAGATTCCACGGTGGACTCACGGCGATGTTGACGTACCCGACGACGTTAGAGGAGTAGATCGGACCCCATGGTCCCGCTCCCGGCATGACCACACGGAAGAACTGGCTCCCATGCGTCGCTTGCAGGAAGTAGGGACTCGAGGCAGACAGGTCCGTCCAGTTAATGGGGCTGAGATTGCTTGAGGCCTGCAAAACAAACCCCGTGGCCGACGCGTTCCAGATGATACTCACAACATCGGCCTCGACGCGTGCGATCGTGAGCACTGGCGGTGCGGGTGGCTGGAGGACGGTCAAGGTGGCGACGGTGCTGGTCACCGAACCGTAGGCATTGGTGATCACCACGTCGTAAACCGCGGCATTCGGTGGCTGGACGTTGGAGAGAATCAAGGTCGCGTTGGTCGCGCCCGGAATCGCAACACTTCCCAACCGCCATTGATAACGCAACGGCGGCGAGCCTAAAGCGCTGACGCTGAAGGTGGCCGCGGTGCCAACGAGATTGGTGCGGCTTTGCGGTTGCTCAATGATCTCTGGCGGCATCGGAATCGGCACCAACTCATTGATTGGGCCAAGATACGGACGGTTAGTGATCGTGTAATCTCGGAGAGCGCTGCCGCCAGCCCAGAATTGCCCAACCCACTCGCGGGCGCTGACCAATTCAGCCCAGAAACCTTCTCCGACTGACATGAACGGTTCGAACGGATGCCAATTGTCGTTCCCCAGATAAGTATGGGCATCGTACGAGTCGTTGAGCGGATCGAATTTGTAAATCACATCCCCAGCTTCGGCCGGAAAACCCAGATGAGACGAGATCAGACCGGCCCGCGGCACAATGGAACTGCACAAAGACAGCCCGGCAGGCAGCTTGTTGGTGAGAGAACCTTCCAGGACTTCGCCAACAAAGGTGATTGTGCTGGATGCATCGGTATAGAGGATTGCCCCTTCTCCCGGACTCAAGGTCATGTTGAAGAACTCATCTGGATCGCAGTCAAGGAAGTCATTGAGATCCAAATCAGCGCAATCAAAACTCGACGGACCGACCTTGAGAAGCACGGCCATGTCAGCGTATGGCAACACTTCGTTCAGGGCGTTTGTAGCTGAGACGCGGAACGGGTTGCCGAGCACGTTCCATTGCGCAGTGACTGGGACGTTCACGTACCCGACGACGTTAGAGGAGTAGATCGGACCCCATGGTCCCGCTCCCGGCATGACCACACGGAAGAACTGGCTCCCCTGCGTCGCTGCCAAGGTGTAGGGGCTGACGACCCATGCAATCGTCGTCCACACAATGGGACTGCGGAGATTGGTTGAGGCCTGCAACACAAACTCCGTGGCCGACGCGTTCCAGTAAATCGTCACAGACTCGCCGGAGTGCGAAATCATGAGGACCGGCGGCGGCGGCGGCGGCGTAATCACTGTCAGCGTCGCCACCACGCTGGTGACCGCCCCGAAGGCATTGCTCACCACTACCGAGTAGCCACCCGCATTGGTGGCCCTCAGATTGGTTAGTGTCAGCAGTGGAGTAGTTGCGCCTGTGATGGCATTGGTTCGGTTGAAAAACCATTGATAACACAACGACGCAGTACCACTGGCTGTTACACTCAACACTGCGTTGGATCCCACCGGCGCCGACTGGCTCTGCGGCTGATCGATTATTGAGGGCGGAGTACCTACAACCACGGACACTGTGCCGGTGGCGAACTGTCCGACGCTGTCGTGAATGACGTAGGTGAAGGTATCCGTGCCGGTAAAGTTGCCCGGTGGGGTGTAGGCGGCTTCGCTTGGACCGCCATATTTGATAGTAGCAAAATCGCCGCTGCTTCCGGAACCAGCAGAATATCCAGTCACATACACATTCAGCGCGCTGTCCACAGCGATCGCATTGGCCTGGTCCGTAAAATTTCCCGGCCCATTGTAGCGGTTGATTCGGTCGACTGTTCCGTCGGCCAAATACTTGATCGTTGCGAAGTCCTCGCCACTTCCAGAACCGCTGGACATACCCGTTACGTACGCATTATTGTCGAGACCCACAACAATCGCTTTTGCGAAGTCGTAGTAATTTCCTGGACCGTTGTAGCGATTAGTCCAAACGGCATCTCCGCTTGACCGATACTTGATTGTTGTGTAATCGGTGGGAGCGCCTGCCACACCGGAGGAATAACCAGTCACATAAACATTCCCATCACTATCCGTGCAGATCGCATTGGCCTCGTCCATAAAACTCCCTGGCCCGCTATAGCGGTTGGTCCAGACTGCCGTTCCGTCGGCCAAATACTTGATCGTGGCGTAATCCGCTCCAGTGCCGGCTCCATCCGAGGAGCCCGTCACGTAAACGCTGCCGTCAGCATCAAGAGCAAGTGCCTTGGCGGAGTCATCGCCGTTGGCGGGTCCATTGTAACGGTTGGTCCAGACCGCCGTGCCGTTCGTCAGATACTTGATCGTAATGTAATCGTGTCTGCTCCCCGAAATCGACCGCCCCGTCACATACAGGTCTCCGTTGCGGTCGCTTGCCACTGCTGTGGCAACGTCTGAACCATTCCCCGGCCCATTGAAGCGATTGGTCCAGACGGCCGTTCCATCTGTTGAATACTTAATCGTTGCGTAATCGCCATCAGAAGCTCCCGTGACATAAACATTGCCGCTGTGGTCCACTGCCAATGCGTTCGCAATGTCCGTACCAGTTCCTGGCCCATTGTAACGGTTGGTCCAGACTGCTGTTCCGTCGGCTAGGTATTTGATGGTCGCGAAATCCGGGATCGCTCCAATGGCGGCTGATGGCCCGGTCACGTACACATTTCCGAGACTATCCAGCGCCAGCGCTTTCGGTGCGTCTGAGCCGTTACCCGGCCCATTGTAGCGGTTCGTCCACACAGCCGTTCCGTCCGTCAGATACTTTATCGTCGCATAATCGTTGCTGCTCATGGTGGAATATGATGTTCCCGTCACATACACGTTTCCAACACTGTCGACCGCCAGGGCAGCCGCCCCGTCGGAGCCATTTCCAGGTCCATTGTAACGGTTGGTCCAGACGGGCAAACCATATGCGACAAACGATACATTCCCACCTTGCGAACTGGTGCTGGGGAGACTCACAACGAAAAGCTCCGTATTCGTCCCATTGGCAGTACCCGGCACGTCATTCGTGCTCAGGTCAGCGAGGAGAAAGACGAGAGGAATATTTTGCGCGGTCGTGAGATTGTCAGGCTGGGCCAGCGTGTTGGCCGCACCCCAACAATCCGCGCTCATCCACAGACAGTATGCCACCGAGCACAAGGGCCGCAGGAGGTGAGAGCGCAGGGGTTTCATGCAACGCACGCCTTCCCATTCACGGTTCGACCGGGTGAAGCATCTTCTCGCGACCCAAGCTAGACGAGCCCAAGCTGCGATGGCCCTGCCTGGGCCATCAAGCGTGGATCCTCGAGAGTTGAGTCTGATAACTATGGAAATACTTTTTAACGTTTCTCATTTTTCCACGCCCCAATAATTCAGCGAAGTACCCTGCACCATCGGCAATAGATTTTCGGAGAGAGGCTTCATGACATTCGCGCCTGTCTATCAAGAGCGGGCAAGAACTGCAAGGACGATAATCTGGTTCTGTAGCAGGATTTGTGTGTGCATCCGTGCTGTTGACAGTTTCGTTGACAGTTTGATTGGGCCCATTTGCGGTGATGTTGCGCCCGATGCCAGCTCAACCGGGTTCTGCCCAGCGTCACCCGGTTTGGATTTGGAGTCGTGGCTTCGTTCCCCGGGCCGACCAATGGATCGTTTCCGTCACTCAAGCCGAATTCTAAAGAAACGCCGCGGTTCCGGCCCGACGTTCAGGTCCAGCACCAGGGTGTCAGCCGTGGCCGTCCGGACGCCGCCGAGCGCAGTCCACGTTGGCGCGCCGAGATCATCGTTGTATTCGACCCGGTAGCTGCGGCCGGGCGTTGTGCTCACGGTGAGCCTGAGCATGCCCGAGCCGGAAGTGAGCGCTGTGATGCGGGGCGACTGTGGCAGGCCAAGCCGGTTCGACGCGCGGGGCGTCCAGTTGGTCATGAAATGGCTCGATCCGACCGCGCCGTCGGGAAAAAGCCCCTGGCTCACGTTTTGGAGCTGTGTGCCGAACATCACCGTGTGCTGAGGTGAAAGGCCATCTGGCGCGAACAATCCGAGCGCTTCGCCGTCGTTGTTCAGCCGGAAGTTGGCGTGCAGATCGGCGTTCGTCGGCGAATTCTGCGAGCCGTTTTCGTCCGCCCACACCAGCAGGAAACCGCGCGCGGCGATGACGGTGTTGGTCGGGAGTGTGAATTTGGTCGGTACCGCGAGGTTGTCCGTGAGGTGATAGCCGCCAAGATTCACGGCGGTATCATTTGGATTATACAATTCAAACCAATCCTGAAACAATCCATCTGCCGGGTCAGCGAACCCGCCCGGCCCGACGTTATCCGCCATCCATTCATTGAGGACCACCGGCAGCAACTTGGAAGGCGAGGTGTTGGTAATGGTGATGGTGTCGGTGCGATTCGTCGGGCGATTGCCGGCGCCATCCACGCCTTGCACCGTGAGGAAATTGGCGCCCGAAGCCAGCGGCAATGTGAGCGACCAGTTGGTGAGGGTCGTCCAATTCACCGCATGCGGGATGCCGTTGACTTCGATGCCGACCACGTCGATCCAACTGCTGCCGGCCAGGAGGACGAAGTTCGTATTCACCGCAAAGCCATTGCCCCCGTTTGACGTGATGGCGAAGGGGACCGTGGCAGGCAGTTGCGTGAGCGCGAACGCGCGCCGGCTCGCGATATAGCTGGAGGCGGCGCTGAAGTTCTGCCCCACGACGCTGCCGTAGTGAGCAATCCACGGGTTCATGTATTCTGTGTTGAAGCTCGTCTGGCACACGTCGTTGATATGGTGGAGATACAAGCGCCGCGTCGCCGGATGATTCATCAGCTTGCCCAGATTGAAGCCGGAGAAGGGGAGGATTGAAGTATTCGAGGGCAGGCCGAAAACGAAATCCATGTCCCACGGGAGCAACTGTGCCGGGTCGCCGTCGGGGAACGTAATGAGGCGCAAGTTGTGTTTGTACGACGACACGGGGCTGATGTAGGTGTCCTGGATGCCGCAGAGAATTTCCACCGCCGTCATGCGCAAAGCTTCGTCGACGTCGAGCACGCTGGCGATCGTTGCGTCAAACTCCGCCTGCGGCAGTCCCATCGTCAGACAAAGCCGGATGAGACCGGCGTAATCGTCGCGCCGATTCTCCAGGCGGATGTCGAAGGGCGAGCGGTATTGTTCCTTGTCCCCCAGGTCGGTGAAGTCCGTGTCGAGTTGCGTCTGGAGCGGGACGGGCAGTTTTGGAGACTCCGGGTCACCCGACACGACGGTGGTGTCCGGTTCGTACGTCGCGTCCATGTTGAAGACCGAGCCGGCCTCGTCGTATTGCTCGGAGACGAAACGGCCGCCGTAGCCGGCCAATTGCAGAATGGCGGTGCCCGTGTGAATCGTGCGCGGCGAGATGAAGTAGCACAGGTCGATGTAGGGCGCCGGGACGGCCGCATGATGAAACATGTGAAGGACATAGATCTCGTCCTGTGCCCGGATCGTCGGCCCGCGGCCCGAGCGGTCGATGCCAATATTGTCCTGCACGCCGCGGAACCGTTGCCCCGTGGGAAAGTCGATGTCGTAACTAATGTAAGCATCGCCGTCGCGGATGCGGCTGGCGGCGGTGCCTTGGAGCCGCGCGCCTGCGTCGTAGAAAACCTCCGACCGGTCGTAAATCAACGTCGCGCCATGGCGCGCGTTGCTCATCACATTGGTGGGTTGGAACATGAAGTCGCGGTCGGCATCGAGCATGATGAGGCGCAACTCGTGCGTCGGAAGCGCCGTCCCCTGTCCATCGGCCACCTGATAAAGCGCGCGCGAATCGGGGCCCTTTGCCGGGGCGAACGCCGAGGCACCCAGCGTGTCCGCCGCCGTCACATAAAACTGCATAATCTTGCCCGCCGTTTGACCAGGGATGTTCGCCGTCCACGCGCCGTTCGGTTGCAGCGTCATCGGCCCGGTTGTGAACGGGATTGCCGGATTGACGCGATAGGAGAGGGTGACGGACGCGACGCCGTCAGGGTCGCCGGCGCGCACGGAGATCGTCACCGGCTGATTGGTCGGCGGCACGACGGGCGAGTGGCTCAAACCGGTCAAAGTCGGCCCCGCGTTCGTCACGCGCCGCGAGTTGGGCGCGGCCGGCGTGCCTAGCCGGCTCGGTACCGTGAGCAACGTCTCCTTGGCCAGCTTCCCGAAATAGGCCCGCGTGCTCACCTGTGGCGAGCCCGCCACCCAGCGTCCGCGATAACTGACTTCGTAAAGCTGGCCGTCCATGAGCGGCGCGTTGTTCAGGAACGTTGTTTCGGCGTGGTTGTGATTCATCACCGCCCGGTCCTCGGCGGACAGCTTGAGGACCTGATTGGCGGCGTTGTCCGGGTCGGGGACGAACTCGCCGCGATGATGGCCGAGGAAGCGCCAGTGCGTGTTGCCGCTTGCCAGCTCGAAGTTGCCGTTCTGGATGAGTTGCTCGCGCGCGCCGTCCGGATCGCGAACGACGCTAACGTCGTCCAGGAGCACAACGCCTTGGTCGAGCAGGCCGATGCGGAACTCGTTCCATCGCACGTTGCCGAAACGCTGGCCGGCAACCATGCGATAGGTCACCGTCTGCCAGGCGGCCTTGGCGCTTTCGTCGCTGTCGGCCCAAGCGGCGGGATATGAGTGGTCCGCGCCTGGGTCGCGCAATTCGAGGCTCGACCCGCCGCCGTCGCTCCAGCCGCCCTCGAAGACGCGCGTTTCGTCCACCGGATTGCCAAACCCATCGCGCAGCAGGAATCGTTCGCCGCCTTCCAGCCTCCCGGAAAAGTCGCCAACGATGCTCGGCGCGACCTCCGGCCACTTCGCCCGCAGTGCCGCCGCGTCGCGCGCCACGACCACGTGGCCACCGGGCGGAAGGACCGGCCCGTTGGTGAAGCGAAAATCGATCCCGGCGTCCAGGCGCCAGCCCGTAAGGTCGACCGCGTTCGACGAGCGATTGAACAACTCGACCCATTCCTCACCGGACTTCCTGAACGGCAGCGCGGGCGACAGTGTTGTGGTGAGCGAGAGTTCCGCCCCGAACGCGATGTCGCCGCGGGTGTCGGGCGGATTCACCTCGAGTTCATCGATGCACGTTCCCGCGCCAATGCCCGTGCCCGGCACGACCAGGCGAAAGCCCGTTGCATTCACCGGCGTGAAGGTGAAGCGATGCCGGCGCGACGGATTCGCGAACAACCCGGTCCCCGCACCCTGATAATTGATCGTGCCGATGGCCGCCCAGCCGGTGTCCGCGATGCCCGTGAACGGCGTGCTGGTGCCCGGCGACGCGACGCGGGTGTATTGCGGCGTGTAAATGCCGAGCGTGCGGTCGTTGTAAGTGGCGGTGTTGTCGCGCCCGAAGGCGATGCTGCTGATCGTGAACAGTCCGCCGAAGCGCAGCCCCGCGTAGCCCGGACTGCCGGAGTTGCCAATCCAGCTATTATTGTTGCCGTAAAGGCCGTCGTTGAGATGCAGGTAATCGTGAATCGGGAAGCCGGCCAGCGAATCGATGACGAACGGCACGACCCCCGGTTGTCGGGCGAGGTTCATCGGCGCCGCGCCGCCCACCGGCCCTTCCTCCACCAGGGTCAGTCCGCCGCCAGTCAGCACGATGCCGCTGGAAGTCGTCACAGGAGTGACTTGGTGCACTTCCACCGCGAGCACGTTCATTCCCTGCACCAGACTGCTCGCCAGCACAACGATGGGATTCGCGAAGCCGGCGTCGCCGACCGGCGTTGTCGCGGCAGTCGAGTAAACCACCGGCCCCGCCGGCATGTTCTGCCGGAGAATCTCCGCGCCATTCAGATAAAACACTGCCCCATCGTCCACGACTGCGCGCACGTCGAGCGTGACGTTGCTCGTCGCGCCGCTGAAGTTGAAGCTCCGGCGGAAGTAGTAAGTATTGCGGGCGGCCGCAAGCGCCGTATTGGTTGCGGCCGGCAGCGTGCCGGTGTTGAAATAGAGTAATCCCGCACCGCTCGGCCAGGCGCCATCGTCGTAGCCGGGTGCACGCCACGCCGAGCCGAGGTCCGTGCCCGTGTCGTTGTAGCGCCACGCGCCCGTGATAGGCACGAGCGTGAAATTGCTCGTCACCGCCGCCACCGGGTCGAACGGCGGTGCGTGATACATCATTTCGTTGATGACGATTTCGGCGTGGAGGACGAACACGTTCGACGCGCCGGGTGTCGGCTGCGACGGGAACTTCCACGCCCCGTCGCCGTCGGGTTGCCGCCCTCGCGAACTTGCCCGCGCCGACACCGCGTCGAGCAAGGCGAAACGCCCGGGCGTGTGCAGGAAAAGTTTGTCGCCCTCGGCCGCGGCGAAGCCAAGCTGCCCCTGCGTCAACGCCACGATGCCGCCAGGAGCGAGCATTTGGGCGGGGAAAGTGAAGTTCGTGGAACTGCCGCGGACGATCTCCATGCCGGTCAAGTCGACCGGCGTTTCCCCGTAATTGATGATTTCGAGCCAGAAGCCGGAATTGGTCGCCGCCGAGATTTCGTTGAAGGCCAGCTTCGGTGGCGGCGGCAGGATGTCCGTGGCCGCCAGTTGCAGCCCGAACACCGCGTCGAAAGTTCCGACGGCTGGCGGATTGATCTCCAGCTCATCGATGGTGTTCGTCACGGTCGGACGAAAACGGATGCCCGTGGCGAGAATCGGTTGCCCGTTGGTCGCCGCGAAGTCAAACCGATGCCGCAGGTGCGGCGCGAAGGCCGGCTGCGCGCTGAGGTACTGCACCGTGCCCACGGTCGTCCAGCCGTTCGACGGGTTCGCGGAGTTGGCGGTGATGGCGGCAGGATTGGTGTGGAGCGTGTATTGAAAGGAGAAGTTGCCAAGCGCGCGATCGGTGCAGGTGCCGCCACACGCCATGTCGTTCGTATCGCCATTATCACGGCCCCACGCGATGCTCGACAGGGGCAGGGTGTGGTTGAAACGCAGCACGACCGTCGGGTTAAGGTCGTTCGTGGCCGGCGACCACGCGCTGGCTGTGCCGTAACGGCCGTCGTTCAGGTTCGAGGCGAGATTGGTATTGCTCGTCGTGAATACTTCGACGCCGAACGACGCGAGCGCGGCGTTCGTCGGCGTGAGTGCGGGCGTGCCGGGCGTGAAGAAATCGCCTTCGCTCGCATCCCACGCCACCGTGTAGCCGGTTGCCGGAACGATGCGCAGCCCGGCGTTGGTTGCCGCTGACGACTGGTGCAGCTCCACCGCCAGCACGTTGGTTCCCGCGAGAAGGTTGCCCGACGGCAGACTGATGGGCGCGCCCAACATCGCGTTCGGGACTGTCACCGTCGCCATCGTCGAATACGTCACCGCGCCCGTCAGCATGTTCACCCGCTGCACCTCGACGCCGTTCAAATAAATCACCGCGCCGTCGTCCACCAACGATCGCAGGCTGTATAACTTCATGGCCGGATCGCCCGCGACGTTGAAGGTCGTGCGGAAATAATACGTGCTGCGACCCGGCGTCAGTGGCGTGTTCTTCGGCCCAGGCAGGGCCGCATCTTCAACAAAAAACAGCGCCGGCCCGCTCGTCCACCCGCTGTCATCGAAGCCCGGCGCGCGCCAGTCCGTGCCGAGATCGACGCCCGCATCATGGAACCGCCAGGTGCCCGCGAGCGCCACGAGGTCTCTCCGCGCGCCGGTCAGCACGGCCGCGGTGAAGTTCGCCGCGCCCGGCGTGCCGCCAATTTGCGCGCTCACGGTCCAATTCTCCGCCGGACGGCTGGCCAGATTCGGATGCCGCTTCACCAGCGACAGGCCGGACCCATCCGCGCCCGCCGGCCAATCGGTGTCCACACCGAAGTTGACCGAATCCATGAGCCGGTTGTTGTTGTCGCGCAGCCGCAGTTCCTCGCCGTTATTCGACAGCCGTCCGGTGAACGGCCCCGCCAAGTTCGTCGCCCCTGACGCCGCCATCAACGTCGCCGGCGACACCGCCACCACCAGATAGCCGCCTCCTCGAATCACCGTGCCGGCCGCAAACGTGTAGTCGATGCCTCCCGTCAGTCGCCACCCGCCCAGATCTACATCCACGGCGTTTTGGTTGTGCAACTCTACCCATTCCAGTCCCGGCTCATTCGTGGCGGGGTGGTACATGATTTCATTGAACACTACTACGCTGTCCCCCCGCGCCGAGTGGCCGGTCCACAGAAAGGCGGCAGCCATTACGGACTGAAGAATCGGGGAAGCGAATCGAGGATTCATGGAAGTTGATTCGAGGGTTCGGTCTGAGAAAACATTTTGTTCGGCCCGATTGTGCTGTCTGCTTCAG
>CAZZAQ010000029.1:0-3654 GCA_964652165.1 uncultured Bifidobacterium sp. | reverse complement strand
CCTGAGCATCGGGAGTTGACGCTCGCCCGTCAACCAAAAATGCCAACCCCGGAACTCAATTCAGTTGCCTTCTCCCGCGATCTGCGCCGTGATTCGCCAACCATCACTGCACGCCTTACGGCACCGCTGGCAAGCGCAAACGACCAGCTGCTTATTTTGCTGCGGGAGTTGCCGCCGGGCGGGATCGGAATGCGGCATGTTCCGAGTCGCCGTCGAAAATGAGATACGCCAGCAAATCGAGGACTTGGGTCTCACTCAACGTGTTGATGATGCCTGTGGTCATGTTTGAGATCATGGACAAGGCGTGGTGGCGGATGTCTGTTTTGCGAATGGTCACCACTTCTTCGGTCGCGGCGAGCGGTCGTATCAGCGCTGCGCGGTCGTCTTCGCGCTCGACATGGCCGTGGATGACGCCGCCGGATTTCGGCTCGTTCCCGGTCGTCGCATAACCCTCCGCGATGATTTTCGAGGGCAGAAGGATCGATTCCAGCAAATCGTGCGGAGAAAGCCGGCGTCCAACACCAGTCAAATCAGGCCCCAGGCTGCCTCCTTCGCCGGCGAAGCGGTGACACTGGCTGCAACCGGTCTGGCGGAATGCGTCTCGGCCGGATTCGAACAAACGTCCGCTGTTGATTTGTTCCAACGCCGACAGCAGGTCTTCCATATTCCATTCGTGAACAAACTGCTGTGACGGCTTCATTTGGCTGATCCAGTCGCCGAAGAGGGCGACGACCGGAAGAAACAGGTCACCCGTGTCGCCGAGTTCAGGCCTGCCGGCCAGCCCCTTCTTGGCGCGCCCAAGATTGGAATGGCTCGTGCATGGTATGCCGCCAATCAACACATCGAAGTCAGGAAATTCGGCTGGCTGAAGCGCCCGGATGTCGCACTGAAAGAGCGTGGCGCGCGCGTGCCGCGCCTGCCATTCGTCGGCATAGTCCGGGTTGATCTCGACTCCCGCCGTTACAGCGAAGAGCGAATTCACAGGCAACGCACCAGTCATGGTGCCGCCGCCCGCGAATACCTCCAACACCCGAAGGAGCGGCTGAAGTGTGCTGCTTCGATGAATTGCGAAGGCCCGCCGCGAGGGTGTGACCTGAATGCGCTCGAAGGAGGCGATGATTTTCAGTTCCGAGTATTCGGAGAGTCCGGCCAGGAGCGATTGGTTGGCGAGGTCGATGATCGGGCGGCGTCCACCGGCGACGGCGTGGCTGGAAACGTGATTCTCCGCCAGGATGGCGGGACGGAGCGTGAGGCTCTCACGCTGGCTTTCCACTTGAAGCGGTGTTCCTGCGCAGAAACCGAGTTGATCGAGTCGTTGTGATTCGATCCAGAGCCGAAGATTCTCACGGTTGCGGCCCAGCTTTTGAATGGCGATGAGGCTCACGAGGGAATTCCCTGCTTCAGACAACCCTGCTCTCATCTCATGGTTGCTTCGAAAACGAAAGGTGGTTCAACGCACGAGTTCTTGCGCGCCGTTTTTCAGCTTGAAGCGGCGTCTATTACCGCTCATGGTCGTAAAAACGCTAGATTCAAGATGAATAACAGCAGATCAGAAAGCCAGTTCTCCGGGAAGCGGGGCATCGAAGAAGCCCTCAAACGGCTCAATGCGAAAATGGTCTATGCCGGGATGGAACCGGTCGAGTTGGTGAGCGGCGGCGGGGCATCGCTCAATCTCATGGGCTGGGTTTCCCGCTCGACGAGCGACGTGGACATCATCTGCATGGCGCAGGTGGGCGCGAAGGGAAAGGTGAAACTGAAACCGGAGAAGCCGCTGCCGCCCCAGTTCATCGCGTTGGTGGCGGAGGTCGGACGCGAATTGGGTCTGAAGGAAGAATGGTTGAACTTCGGCCCGGCGCCGCTGGTGGAGTTCGGGCTGCCGCTGGGATTGGAGCGCCGGCTTAAGCGCAAGAGTTTCGGGCGCTGCCTGACGCTGCACCTGGCCAGCCGCCTGGACCAGATTCACCTCAAAATTTACGCGACGATGGACCCGAAGACGCGACTGGAAACGCATTTGGGCGATTTGCTGGACCTCGAACCCACGGAAGCAGAGACGCAGGCGGCCGTTGATTGGCTGTTGACCCGAAAGACCAGTCGGAATTTTCGCCGCAAACTCAAAGACGCCTTGGACCGTATCGGCCATGAGAAAATTGCTGAGAGACTTCAGGTCTGAACTGTCGCAGACCGTCCTGAACATTCTGTGGTCCGCCTGGTCGCAGGTCGGCGTCATGGGCGGTGCGGCCCGCGCCCGACCGCGCATTGTTGACCCGGAACCGCTGCTGCTCCTGACGTGGTCATGCGCCCGACAGGATGCACGGACCTTCGACGAAGTGCTGGACTGGCTGGTGCAAAACGGCCGCTGGGTCAACGTGGTGCGGCTCACCACCCTGCTGGCGGAAGACGAGGTTTGCCCGCCTGCGCTCGTTGGAGCGGTGGCGGCGTTCATGGCTGGGCGCGACAAGACGCTCAAGTGGCGGAACCTGGCCCAGCGATGCCGGCCTAAATCTCGCGCCACACCGGAGCCATTGTTCCAGCGGCAGGGCAAATCGCTGGCTCCGGCCAAGGGTGAAGTGGATGAGACGTTTTCAGATTACGGATGGCTGCGCTCGCCCATCAGGCTGCGAGGACAGTCGCAGCGGATTCCAACGTGGACACCTGCCAGTCTGGTGTTGAAGTGCCGGGCATTTTTCGGAGTGAACGTCCGCGCCGACGTGTTCGCCTGCCTCGTGGCTCACGGCCCGGCAACCGCCAGCGGCCTGGCGCGCGAGTTGGGCTACTCGCAACGCCGGGTGCAGGAGACGCTGATGGAAATGCAGTTGGGCGGACTGTTCCAGACCCGATTCGATGGGAACCGGAAGGAGTATTCCATCGAGTCGGGCAAGGGCTGGCAGCTTTTGTTTGAAGCGACGCCGGAACGAGCCGCGTGGTTTGACTGGCGGGCCTTCGGCCGGGCGGTTGCAACGGTGTGGAAAGTGGCTTCCACGATGAAGGAAGAGGGACTGACCGAATACCTCTTTGAAACGGAGATGGCCAAAGCGCTGGAGGCGGCAAAGGGAGATTTCACCGCTGCCGGCCTGGCGTTGTCCGGGCGGCCTACGACGGAAGAATTTCTTGAGAAGTTGAAACGACTATAGTTGGACGCGAATTGCTTGTTCACCGATGAAACGACGACCGCGAGCGAAGTTTGTTACCGGCACTTCGTTGACTGAGCAGCAAGGAGTCAACTTCATCGCATCAGCCGCTTCGATTCAGGCAAGCTGCGGATTTTACATGTGAAGCCAGTGTTTGCCGCCCTTCGCGAATCCTAGACGCGGCGTGCCTTGACCGCCGACCCACGCTTCGACTAGATGAACACCACAAACGGGGTGGTGGGATGCGGGCGCGCAGGGCTGTTCAGAATGACGACTTCCAACTTGAACTCTTCAGGCTGAGGCTCCCTTCGCATGAAATCATTGACGCAATACGGACGAATGGCCGAGAGGCAATGGCGGGAGTTCCTGCCGAAAATGGTGCTGGAACTCGAAGCGAGGGGCCGGTTGCACGAGATGTTGCTGGAAGCATAGGAGAAGACGGACGCGGAACTCGACCAGATTCGCCGAGAGTTGATTCAGCAGGGATTGACGGCGCAACAGGCGCACGACCGGGCGTGGGAGATGG
>CAZZAQ010000028.1:9065-14971 GCA_964652165.1 uncultured Bifidobacterium sp. | reverse complement strand
CCAGGTGCTTGTTGTTTTTGGCCTTGGTTCTCACAACCTCGGGATGCAGATCCCTGTTGCCGACCGAAGATCGCCGACCGCGCACGCCCTGGACCAATTTCAACGATGCGCAGGCGGCCTTCGACAAAATCGTCCCGCACAAAACCACCGTCGCGGACTTGAAAGACCTCGGTTTTGATCCCCACACTACGCCCAACGTCCGCATCCTCACCTACCTGGACCTCATCAACCGTTTCATCCCGAACAACTCGATTTCGCTGAACGACCTCCAGCCCGACGTGCGAGCGTGCATTGAATCCAAGGACTGCTGCCACGCCTACGAACTCAATCTCGATGTCACTCGCAGCAAGCGCTACGGCAATGTTTTTTTAGACGTGTTCGGTTTCAACAAGAAATCCCACATCACCGGCTGGACCTACAAGGCGCTCATCATCGTCAAGGACGACGTGGTGGCTTACAAGCTGCGCTCCGGCGAGCCCAACGTGAACCGCTACGAGAAGAAGATCAAACCGCTTGGGCCATTCCAGGAACTCGATCAGGTCATCTGGAAGATGCCGGGGATGTGATGCTTGACCGCCGTGCCGGGCCGCTGGGAGCGCCGGCTTCCAGCCGGCAAGCCGGGCTGCTTTCCTGACTCAGACTCGCCGGCAAGATGCCGGCGCTCCCAGCAGCGGCGGCACGTTCACGGAGTTGTCAGGAATGGCGCGGCGTCGTACTCCGGCTGCGCGCCCGGCAGGGAGGCAATAAGCGCGCCCAGAGCGCAGGCGTTTTTCAGCGCGGCCTGCGCGCCGGCGGGCGAGGAATCTCGAATCTGCCCCGCCACCAGCGCGGCAGTGAACGCGTCGCCGGCGCCGACGGTGTCCTGAACCTTCACCCGGGGCGCCGGCACCGTGAACCGGCCCTCCTTTCCAAAGTAGCACGCGCCACCGGCGCCCAGCGTGACGCAGAACGAGCGAGACCCGACGCGCTTGGCGAGCCGGAGTATGGCATCCTGCAAATCGAACTCCGGCGGGACCGCTGAGCCCGCTTCCACCAGCCCACACACCCGCGCCAATTCGGTTCCGTTGAGCTTCACAAGGTCGGCGTGATGGCAGAGGGCTTCGGTGCGCGGCAGATCGTCGAACGGGGGGCGCAGGTTGACGTCGAGCACCCGGCGCGGTCCGGGGATTTCCAGCAGCCTGCGAAGCCCGGCGCGATTCCGCCCTGAGCGCGCCGCCAGCGTGCCGAAAACAATGGCCTCGCTCGATGCCGCCAGTTCGAGGACTGCGTCGGTGACCGGGATGTCGTCCCAGGCCACGTCGTTGAGGATCTCGAACCGCGGTTGGCCCGCTCCATCGAGCTCCACCTGGACCGTGCCGGTGGGCCGGGTCTTGCTGCGCTCGACGAACCGTGTGGCTATGCCTCGGTTCCGCATCGAGGCGAGCGCCTCCTCGCCCGGATCGTCGGCGCCCACGGCCGAAACGATGTACGACTCGATTCCCAGCTTGCGCAAATGAAAGGCGACGTTGAGCGGCGCCCCGCCGAGACAGCGACCCCGGGGAAAGCAATCCCAGAGGACTTCACCGAAGCAGAGGACGCGGCGTGGATGGGGCATAGGAACGGCAATGGCGGGTGAACCGGCGATAAAGCTCAAAGCTCAAA
The DNA here is from genome assembly GCA_964652165.1 of uncultured Bifidobacterium sp. Classification (GTDB taxonomy): domain Bacteria; phylum Verrucomicrobiota; class Verrucomicrobiia; order Limisphaerales; family JADJPG01; genus DASTLJ01. The sequence continues at coordinate 13,330 of CAZZAQ010000028.1, read as the reverse complement.
GCTCAAGAGAAGCCCAAGACAGCTCGCGGGGCGCGGAGCAGGAGCCAGTCGCTGCGGACAGGCCCCGAAGGGGCCAATGAAAGTAGCCGGTGGGAAGCCTCGACCAACGGGAGAGGCGCACTCACCGGTGACGACGTTCAGAAACACCCGCGCCCCGGCGGGGCGCATGAATCTGGCGCGGCTTCGCATCCGCCCCTCCGGGGCGGACAGGCGCTCCGGATCGGTCCCGGTGGGTGCGCTCCGCTCGCGCGGAGCTTCCCACCGGCTACTTTCATTCGCGCCTCCGGCGCGCACGGCGGCCGACGGACCAGGACGCGATTCGTCGGTAATCCTGAGCCGAAGCCATCCACAACGCCAGCGGTTGCAAACTTCAGGCGGCTTGCGCGCGCCCGTAGGCACTTGAAGCATTTGATTTGGAGCTTCTCTGGAGCTTTGAACTTTGAACTTTGAGCTTTGAATCTGGAACTTCGCCCCGCACGCCGCCGCATTACGATAAAATCTCCGTCACCACATGCCCATGCACGTCGGTCAACCGGAAATCACGGCCGTCATAACGGTAAGTCAGTTTCTCGTGGTCGAGGCCCAGCAGGTGGAGAATCGTCGCGTGCAGATCGTGCATGTGGACTTTGTCGGCGGCGGCCTTGTGGCCGAAATCGTCCGTGGCGCCCAGCGCGAAGCCGGGCCGGACGCCGCCGCCGGCCAGCCAGACGGTGAATCCGCCAGGATTGTGGTCGCGGCCGGTGCCGTTCTTCTCGGCGTACGGGGTGCGGCCGAATTCGCCGCCCCACCAAACCAGCGTGTCGTCGAGCAGCCCGCGCGATTTCAGGTCGAACAGCAAGCCGGCGATGGGTTTGTCCACCGCGCGGGCGTGGTCGGCGTGTTTCGGGAGGTTTGAGTGCTGGTCCCAGCGCGGGTTGGCGGTGTTGTCGCCATAGGTTACCTGGACGAAGCGGACGCCTTGCTCGCACAATCGCCGGGCCATGAGACACTGCCGGCCGAAGTCGTCCGTCTCCTTGTCGCCGATGCCATAGAGAGCGAGCGTTGCGGCCGATTCCGGCGCCAGATCGATCGCGTCGGGCGCGTTCATCTGCATGCGCCAGGCCAATTCGTAGGAGTTGAGTATGGCCTCAAGCTCGGTGTCACCGGGGTGCGACTTGGCCTGCTCGGCGTTCAGCTCCTGCAACAGATCGAACTGCCGGCGTTGTGCGGCGGGGTCGAGTTGCCGATTCGCCAGGTTGCGAATCGCCAGGTCCTTGGCGGACTGGCCGGCGACGCCGAGGGTCGTGCCTTGAAAAACGGCCGGGAGGAAGGCGTTGCCCCAGTTGCGCGGGCCGCCATTGCCCAAGGCCGGGCCGATGGTGACGAAGCCGGGAAGGTTCTGGTTCTCCGTGCCGAGGCCGTAATTGATCCAGGCGCCCATGCTCGGCCGGACGAAGTTCGTCGCGCCGCAATGCAGAAAGAGCGTCGCCGGTCCATGCGCCACGCCTTCGGTATGAAGCGAATGGATGAAGCAGAGATCATCGACGTGCCGGGCCACGCACGGAAACAACTCGCTCGCCCAGCGCCCGCATTGGCCGTGTTGCCTGAACTTCCACGGCGATTTCATCACGCGCTGGTCGGTGCCGCGATTGCCCGTATTGGCGATCGCGCGGGCGTCGTCGAATGAAAGCTTCTTCCCGTCGTCGCGCTCCAGCCGCGGCTTGTAATCGAACGTGTCGATCTGGCTCGGTCCGCCCTGCATGAAGAGGAAGATGACGCGCCTGGCCCGCGGGCGGAACCGCGGCGGTTTGGGGGCGAGCGGGTTCGCCGCCGCCAGCGCTTTTTGGCCCAGCAACCCCGCCAGGGCCAGCGAGCCGAAGCCGCAGGCCAACTGCTGGAGCGCCCGGCGGCGCGGGATCGGGACCGAACTGTTCATCGCGGCATTACTAGCACGCCGCCGGCGGCATCACAAGCTGCACCGCCGGGACCGCCGGCATCCTGCCGGCGAGTTCCCAGAAAAAACGCCGGCAGGATGCCGGCGCTCCCAGCCGGTTACTTCAGGCGCGCGCTGCTGAAAGGCCAATCCTTGGCCAGCCGCACCAGTCTCGCCGCCACTGGATTTTCTTCAATGTATCGAACAACGTTGGCGAAGTGCTCCGCATTGCGGATGTACCTGTCGTGGTACTCGGGGAACCAGAAGGTGCCAGTCCGCTGGAGGATCTTGTTGGCTTCGCTCGCGCTGTAGGACTTCCACGAGTGCAGAATCGCAGGGAGCGTATGGCCGAGCAGGGTCTCGATAAGGACATGGACATGGTTGGGCATGACGCACCATGCGAGCAGACGGTAGCGCCGGCCGTCGAAGTGCAGTAGGGTTTCTTCGACAAGACCGGCGATTCGCTCGTCGCGCAGCCAGCAGGAGCCATGACCGGCATCGAGATAAGCCGCGATGCGTCGATCGATCTGGACTTTGAAATCCGATTCCGGAAGGGACGCCATTTCCTGTTGCCAGCGGGCAAGGACCTTCGCCGGAAGGGCGTCGTGCAGGCGAATCGTGATGCCTTGCATCATGCCAGGGTGATCCCAATGCGGAAGGTAACCGCGGGAGTGCCAGCCGCGATGGGGCTTGGGCGACGCCGCGCTGGTGACGACTCGGGAGACTTCTCGACTCGCCGGCAGAGATGCCGGCGCTCCCAGTGGACGGGCCGACGGCGGTATTGGAAAGCGGTCAGCTTCCTCGCCGCCCTCTGCTTTGGGCGCTGAGCGCGCTTTCATTCGATGTAACGGAAATCGGCGCTGGCGAACAAGGCGTGGAACAGCCCCGCCCAGGCTTCCTCCCGTGATTCGCCGGCCTGCGCGGCGCCGAGATGGCGCAACGCCACGTCTCGCTCGGCGTCTGTCGGCGGACGGCCCAGGCAAAGGCGATAGGCCCGGTCGAGGCAGGCGCCTTCGTCGCCCGCGCACGCGGCCAGCAGGCGGCGGGCGGCCGCCTGGGCTTGCTGGCGTACGAATGGATGGTTCAGCAGAAACAGCGCTTGGGTCGGCACAGTGCTGACATTGCGCTTGCCGGTGACCAGGCTGGGCGAAGGAAAGTCGAAGACCTCGAACAGCTCCGGCAGCGCGTTGCGGAACACCGGTGCGTAAGCGCTGCGCTGCGCGTTCGTGTAAACGAATCCGAAGTCTGCAGCGAGGGTTGTGGGAAAAGTTTGGCCGGCGGGCGGCGTGAGATCGAGCTGCCCGCTGATGGCCAGCATCGCATCGCGGAGTTGCTCGGCGGTGAGCCGGCGGCGGCGGGCAGACGACAAGAAGCGGTTCTCAGGGTCGCCGGTGGAATTGGTATTCAGTAACCAGTGTTCAGTATTCAGTGGAGCAGGCGCGCGACTGTTTACTGAAAACTGATTACTGATTACTGAATGCCGTCCCGCCGGCTGGTAGACGCGCGACATCACGATCTCCCGCACCAGCCGCTTCGTGCTCCAGCCCTGTTCGATGAACTTAGCCGCGAGGTGGTCGAGCAACTCGGGATGCGACGGCGCGTCGCCTGTGGTCCCGAAATTGTCCACGCTGCGAACCAGCCCTTCACCCAACAACCAGCTCCAGACGCGGTTCACATAGACACGCGCGGTGAGCGGGTTCGACGGGCTGGCCACCCAGTCGGCCAACTGACGGCGACCGCTCTCGTGCTCGGGAAGCCGCTGCTGCGCCACGGGACGGCCGAACGTGAGGAAGCCGCGCGGGACAACAGCACCAAGGTTGTGAACGCTGCCGCGGACATGAACCGGACAGTCGTCGACCTTGTCGGTTTCCTTCACTCCCATCGCCATTGGACGTTTGGGGCCGGCCTGTTTGAGTTCCTTCAGGCCATCTTCGAGGGACTTGATATCCGGAGCGGACTGCGCACGGTCCGCATTTGCGGCGGCCCGGGATGGGGAAACGCGTTTGGCATTCTCCTTGGACGCGGCGCCGCCGGACCCGCTGGGGGCTTGGATGCTCGCGATCCGATCCATGGGCGCGCCTTCATCCACGGGAACAAACTGCACGGCGTCGGCGGTGACGTAGCCAAGGGTGCCTTCGTTGCCGACAAGGACGTATCCGAAACCATTCGCTTCGAAACGAAACGTGCCGAGCGACACGAAGCGGCCCTCCAGCAGCGGCGGCTCCTGCTGGTTGACAGCCAGAGTGGTTTCACCGTCGGCGTGGAAGATCGTGACGGGGACGTTTGTCGCGCGGTTCCCGCCGTGCTGATAAGCGAAGCGGATTTCATATCGGCCGGCCCTGGGAAGTTCGGG
>CAZZAQ010000028.1:0-9055 GCA_964652165.1 uncultured Bifidobacterium sp. | reverse complement strand
GTCTTCTCGCCCTTGCCCTTGTCCTGATCGTGGAGGTAGCCATCACCGATGTAGTGCCTTGAGAAAGTCGAATGGTTCCAGGCGCCGACCTGCCTGGCTTGCGAGCTGTCCACGACGGTGCCCGGCAAGTCGCGCGCGGCGATGACTTTGGGCGTGGACGCGCCCGGCTTCGGGTCGGCGGAACCGTCCGCGAGTTTTCTTGCAGCGTCCTTTGCGGATTTGATCCTGGCCTCGAGCGCGGCAAGGGCGGACTCGTGCTCTTTGAATTTCTTTTCCTGGGCCGCTTCGACGGGCAACGGGAATTCCAGCCACTCGGAGACGTTGGCGTGTTTGAGCAAGCGGGTGTTTCGCAGGATACCGGCCATCGCGTAGTAATCGCGGGTGGGAATCGGGTCGAACTTGTGGTCGTGGCAGCGGGCGCAGCCGATGGTCTGGCCGAGGAACGCCTTGCCCAGCGTGTCCAACTGCTCGTCCACCACGTCCATATCGAGCTGCTTTTTGTCCTGCTCTTCGAGGTTGGTGTTGCCCAGCGCCAGGAACGTCGCGGCGACAATTTGGCGGCGGCGCTGGGCGAGGCCCGTGGTCGGAAGCAGGTCGCCGGCGATTTGCTGGCGAATGAATTGATCGAAGGGAGCGTCGCGGTTGAAGGAGGCAATGACGTAATCCCGGTAGCGCCAGGCTTCCTTGAAGATGAACCCGCGCAGGGTGAGCGACTCCCCGAAGCGGGCGACATCCAGCCAGTGCCGGCCGAAGTGTTCGCCGAAGCGGGGTGAGGCGAGGAGGCGGTCGGTGAGGTTCGAGATTGCCAATTGCCGATTGCCGATTGCCGATTGGTTGAACGCGTCCAGTTCTTCCGGCGTGGGAGGAAGCCCGATCAGGTCGAAGTAAAGGCGGCGGCAAAGCGTTGCGGGGTCGGCGTCAGGCGCTGGCTGTAGCCGCGTCCCGTGAGGGCGCGGACGAATACCTTTCCGGTCGATAGGCGTGGGTCGCTCTCCCGTGTCTTCACCGGACGGCGCCAGGGACTCGATTTTCGCGAGGATGAAGCGGTCGATGTCAGTGTGGGGCCAGGCCGTGTCCTCCACGATCGGTGCAGTGGGCTTCGCGAGAGGTTGGTAGGCCCAATGGTCGATCGCGGATTGCATGTCGCGTGTTGCGTGATCTTGATGGGCGGGTTCTCTTGGATCGGGGGCGCCCATTTTCACCCACTGCTCCAGCACGGCGATATCGGCGGCGGGCAGCTTGCGCTTCGGCGGCATCCGCGTGTCGGGGTCGGTCCAGCGCACGGCTTTGATGAGAAGGCTGTCTTCGGGTTTGCCCGGGACAATCGCCGCGCCGGAGTCGCCGCCCTTGGACCAGCCGGCTTTCGAGTCGAGGTAGAGGCCGCCCTTGAGCTTTTTCGCGGAGGCGGAATGGCACTCATAGCACCTTTTCACGAGCAAGGGGCGAATGCGCTTTTCGAAAAATTCAATTCCCCCCGGGGAATCGGCCGCGACGCCGTGCGATGGATCGCTGATGGCCAGCGTGGCCATCCAAATCAAAAGGCGCGGTTGTCTGCGTATCATGCGGCGTCGAACACCGTATCGTTTTCCGCGTAGCTGCGACCGTGAGGTCGCGGGGCTGGGACATTGGGCGTAGGGTGTTCGGATCGACATCGTTCCCGTCTCACCATCCAGCCCGCGACCTCACGGTCGCGGCTACGCTTGACACGCGCCGAACATCGGTTCGACGGGTGATGATACCGCAAGATTCGCCACCGTGCGACGTCAAACGCGTCTAATGTGAATTGTCCCGCCTATCTGACCAGCGGACCGACGGCATCCAAGACGCCATACCAGTGCGCCAGTTCGCGCGTCTCGGAACGGACTCGTTCACTGGATTCAGTGAATGCGACAGGCCGGGGCGCAACGAGGGCGGCGAGATGTATCACGTCGAACGCTTCGAGCAGGCCGAAGCAAAACAGCTCGGGCTTCTGGCCCACCGACAAGTCCTGTTCGAGGATCTCCTTGAGGCTGCCGAGCGAGCCGCGCAGTTCCAAACCCGCGATGGATTGCGGCTCCAGCGCGGCGGCCACCAGTGCGATGACGCTTGAACGCGGGCCAAGCGCGAGGATGCGGGGCGCTCCCAGCCCCGGCCTGCCATGGGCCCAACGGGCGACGGCCGCAAGCTGGCCGGCCTGCACGCCGAGCGGCCGCTCGCCAACACCCGAAACAAGCAGCGCAAACAGGGACTCGTGGCTGCGCATTCGGGACTCGCCGAAATAGAACAGGTCCACAGCCAGCACGCGATGGCCTTCGTTCAACAGGGCCGTGACTTCGGTGGCGACATTGGAGCGACCCGTGTCCGAGATTACGATCACGGGGTCCCCAGGTCGCTCGGGTTCGAATTCGGTGACCGGCACCTGCCACGAATCGCCCACGCGCAGCGCCCAAAGTTTTGCCTTCGTCGGCGCGCCGTCAGCGAACGCGTTCGTCGGCGCGACGGCCTGCCAGTCGTGGAACCGGACGATCTCGCGCAGCCGGCTGCGTTCGCCGCGCTGCCATTTGGCGGCGGCGGACTTGCCGCCGGGCAGCTTGGCCGGCTGGCGCGGCAAGGAGCGGCTCAACGCCAGCGCCAGGCTGTTGAAGTTGGCGTTGTTCGTCGGGAGGGCCACGAGCAGGTTGGTGTGAGCTTTGACTTCCGCTTCGCAGGGGATTTCATTCGTGTCGAATCCGGCCTCGCCGGGGTGGAAAAAGTCGCCGAGCATTCGGTAAAAGGCCAGGCGGTTGTCCAAACCGAAGTTGTGATCGCCGGGCTCGTAATTGACGTGAGTGCGGAGCCGGTCCGCCTTGCCGTAGAGTTTGTAAATCGGTTCCGCTGCCTCAAGAAGGGGCGGCAACGCGTGTGCCGAGGCGAAACAGCAGTTGTCCTTCGCGTTATACGTCAGCAGTGCCGGGCGGGGAGCCAGCATCGCGGTGAGGTGCGTGTAGTCCACCACCGTCGCGAGATCCGTCGGGGTCTGCTCGGAATCGCCGAGGTCCTCGAAGTGCCGGGCGCGGGTGAGGAAGCTGGAGTAGCCGGCGACGGGATTGCAGAGGGTCACGCGCGGGTCGAGCGCGCTGATCACAATGGTCTGCCAGCCGCCCCCGGAGAGGCCCGCGACGGCGACGCGGGAGGGGTCGGCGTGGGGGTGCGCCAACAGGATGTCGAGTCCGCGGGACATCGCGAGGTAGAATGGCGCCAGCCCGCTGGTGCCGCACAAATCGAGCTGGTTCATCCGGCCATGGTGGTAGCCGGGGCCGTTGAGCTGGCCCATGCCAATCCACTCGGGATTCAACACGAGCATCCCGCGCCTGGCTTGGTTGATGCAGCGGATTTGTTTATATCCAACGGATTTCCCGATGCCTTCGTGGCCGTTGACGTTCAGCCCGACGGGGACCTTGCCGGAAAGCCGCTCCGGTTCGTAAAGCAAGGCGGGAATCCAAAGGCCGGGCACGGCTTCGTAACGCAACTTGCGGATGCGATAGCCGGGGCCGCCCTCGATGGTTTCCAGCCATTCGACGCGCGTCTTGCGTTTTCGCCACGCGGCGGCTTCGCCGCGGAAGACGACGCGGTCCAGCGTCGCGGCGCGCAGTTCGCGGGCCAGCTTGTCCCACTCGGCGGCGTTGCGCGGTTGCGGCATCGAGGGAACGCGCGCTTCGCAGTAGGCCTGCGTGTCGGCTTGAGAGCGGCCCGAGTCGAGAATCGGCCGTTGCAGTGCGGCGCGGACTTCAGCGAGTTCGGCGGCTTGCGTGGAAACCACTGCGGCAAGAGCACCGCTGAGGGCCAGAGTGGCGAGGGATCGGGAATGATTCATGGTGATCGCCAGAGAGTGGTGACGGGCCGGAGCCGAAACAAGGCGGAAGTGCCGTGACCCGCTCGGGCGCATCCTGGAACTGTGATGAGACAAGCTCCAAGCGCGGGGCGAGGCCAAAGTAGGGCAGGCGTCTCGCCTGCCCGGCGAGCGCGGCAGCGCGAGCGGCGCGTCGGCTCCGCCGACGCGGGGCAGGCGAGACGCCTGCCCTACTTTCCAGCAGCCGGCCGAGAGCGGTCAGGGACGTTCATCACAGTGTCGGGATGCGCCCGACACGCGCTGCTGAGCCATTTTGGGATTGGCCGGCGAACGAGCTGCACGTCGTGAACCCGGCCGACGATCCGCAGACGGAAATGGACTTCGTCACCAAGTCGCCTCGCGATGGCCTCGAGCAGTGGCGGAGCCAACGTCGCGCGATGCTGAAGAAGGTGGGATTGGAACTCGGCCTGCCGCTGAACCGCGAAGTCGAAGTTTGGCTGCGGGGCGGAGTGCGCTTGCGCGGCCTGCTCACGCTCCGGGAGGAGATCCTTTTCGTGGAGACGCCGCGCGAACTCAATCTCGAACTGGTCGTGGACGGCGTGACGTTTCGCTGGACCGAGATCGAGTCGTGCGTGCGGACGGACTGAAGTTCACTCCATGCACCGCGGCCTCGACGCGCAGCCGCAGCCCGTTCAGGCGGATAAAACCCGTGGCGTCGTCCTGATTATACGCCCGGGTCGGGTCAGCTTCCATCGTGGCGATGTGTGGATTGTAGAGGCTGACTTTCGATTTGCGGCCCGCGACGTAGATGCCGCCTTTGTAAAGCTTCACGCGCACGGTGCCGCTCACGTGCTTCTGGCTCTCATCCACCAGCGCCTGCAACGCGAGCCGCTCGGGAGCGAACCAGAAGCCGTAATAGACCATTTCCGCATACTTCGGGATGAGCGAGTCGCGGATGCGCATGACTTCGCGGTCCATCGTGAGGCTTTCGATCTGACGGTGCGCGAAGTGCAGGATGCTGCCGCCGGGCGTCTCGTAAACGCCGCGGCTCTTCATGCCTACGAAGCGGTTTTCGACCATGTCCACGCGGCCGACGCCATGTTTGCCGCCCAGCTTGTTCAACGCTTTCATCACGCCGAGCGGCGAGCGTTTTTCGCCGTTTACGGCCACGCAGTTGCCGCGGGCGAAATCGAGCGTGACGTATTCCGGCTTGTCCGGCGCGTCTTCGGGCAGGACCGAGAGGGTGGTGAACTTGTCGCGGTTGGACGGGTGCCCGGCGTCGAACCACGGATCTTCGAGGATGCCGGCCTCGTAGGAAATGTGCAGTAGGTTGCGATCCATCGAGTAGGGCTTCTTGGCGCTGGCCTGCACCGGGATTTTTTTCCGCGCGCAGTAATCGATCATTTTCCGGCGGCCGGGGAACTCCTTTCGGAAGCGCTCGTCGCGCCACGGGGCGATGACCTCCAGCCCCGGCGCGAGCGCCGCCGCGGTCAGCTCGAAGCGCACCTGGTCGTTGCCCTTGCCGGTCGCGCCGTGGGCGATGGCGTTGGCGTTCTCCTTGCGGGCAATTTCGACCATGCGCTTCGCGATGAGCGGCCGGGCGATGCTCGTGCCCAGAAAGTATTGCCCTTCATAGACGGCCCCGGCGCGTATCATCGGGTAGATGAAGTCGCGCGCGAACTCCTCCTGGAGATCGTCGATGTAAATCTTCGAGGCGCCGGTCCGGGCGGCCTTTTTTTCGAGGCCCTTGAGTTCCTCCTCCTGGCCGATGTCCGCGCAGAAGGCAATCATCTCGGCGGCGTAATTCTCCTTGATCCACGAAAGCAGCACGGACGTGTCGAGTCCGCCCGAGTAAGCCAGAACAATCTTCATAAAATGCCGCGCATACTCAACGGCAAAGGTGCGCGGGAGGGAAGGAGAAAGTGGGCGGGGGAACGGGGCAGGGCCAGTGACAAAGTCGCCGGGCGAGGTAGCGCAGCCGTCCCGGCTGCGAGTTCGGGCAGCGTCCCGCTGCCCGATTCTTCGGGTCGGCTGCCGCCCGACTCTGATTCCCGCACCGGGACGGTGCGAGAACTCGCAGGCGCAGACGCCTGCGTTACGGGATGCAGCGATTTTGTCACTGGCCCTGGGGAACGGGGGCGGGGGTTAGCTCGCATATTTCACGTGTATTGCTGCTAGCTCCAGCGCAGTTGTTCGGCTGCGTGTTCATCAATATCACCAGTCAAACAACTCGAAACGAGAATGGCTGCAACCAAACACCGCCGCCCATTGCCAAACCCCAGCGGGGCCGCAACCTTTGTAGCCGCCACCAGCCCTCATCATTCTCAGCCCCGTCAGGGGCGCAATCTTTGTAGAACCAACGCCGCTGTCATCCCCAGCCCCGCAGGGGCGACATCAGCAGGACGATGTCGCTCCTGACGGAGCTGAGGGAATCCATTTTGGATGGAATTCTACAAAGATGACGCGCCTACGGCGCTGCCGCCTGACGGCCCAGCACAGCGATGGCGGCCACGAGGCGTGTCGATTGGAACAGGGACGTGATGTCGCCGTTAGAATGCAGCGCATAGTTAGGCGGCATGGTGTCGGTTACTTCTTTCGTCTGTAAACCCACACCCGCTTCTCGGTTTGATAGCTGAATTCGTCGAGTGTGGAGGACAAAAGCTTATACGTCTCTTCCTCTGGTGGCTGTTCGACCTTTTGCATCGTGGAGTTGGTAATGGTCATCCGAAAGGTGTCATCGACGATCCTCCATGTACCTTCCTCGCGAAACTGCCGGGTGGTTCCGCCTTTGGTGACTGTTGTGTTCCATCGGCTGTGTCCGTCCTCTCTCAACTCGACCTCTGTCCGCAACGTTGCGGCCGTGTTCATGAGCTGTGAACTCCACGTTCCGACAAAATCCTCCGAACGGAACTGCGTGGTACCGCGCTCATTCGTGGATGTTTGGCCACTTGTCGGGACGCTTGATGCAGATCGATCCTTGCAGCCAACGCAGCAAGCTCCGGCGAGAAGCAGTGTTGAAATAATCTTTATCATATTTGGTTGTGTAGTCGGGTCGATGCCGCCTAACAGGTATTCGGCTTCAATGTTGACGCCTAATGACTTTCATCAGGGAGAACACTCATTTTGCAGAGCATGGTTGTCCAGAGACATTTTTGAGGATGTTCGACTCGGTCTTGGCCGCGAAAGGCTGCGGATGCACGACAGAATTCTTCACAGCGTAAATCGACGGTCGATTGGCCGTGTCCCGGAGGGACAATCGACAATAGCCCCGCGTTTCAACGCGGGGTAGGATGGCCCGGACAGCGCAAGTCCCGAAGGGACGGCTGAAAACCCTACCCGCAAGTGGCTCCTGGACGGCTGGCCTCAGCCGTCCCTTCGGGACGGATCCTGTTGGGCCGTCGAACCCAGCGTTGAAACGCTGGGCTATTCTCATCGGTCCCTTCGGGACAAGGAGCGATCTGAATTCGGGGGCGCGTTCGGTGTTGGGTGCGTATATGAGGTTCCCGCATATCAGATTTCAAAACTCTCAGCAAAACTGCGGCCACGAAGAATTCCGGCTTGCGCCCCCTCACACCACCGTTCACCCGACCGCTTTCTTCCAAATCGGCACGGTGCGCTTCATCTCGTCGATGAGAAACTGGCACGCGGCGAACGCCTCACCTCGATGGGGCGCGACTACTTCGACCCAAAGCGACGGCTCGCCCACTTTCACCACGCCGAGGCGATGGACCAGCCGCACGGACTCAATCGGCCAGCGCCTCTCCATCTCCTGAAAGATCAACTCAAACTGATGCCGCGCCATCTTCTCGAACGCCTCGTAATCGATCGCCTGAATCGCCGCCCCCTCCTCATTCCCTCGCACGACACCCGCGAAGTACACCACCGCCCCCATGCCCGCGCTCATGACGCGTTTCGCCAGCAGCGCCGCCTCGTCAATCGGCTCCGTCGTGAGAGTCAGTTCCCGTTTCATCAATCGCCATCCGTCATTCGTCATTCGTCATTCGTCATTCGCAAAATCACCTCATCCTCCCTGCACCGGCGGAAACAACGACACCGTGTCGCCGTCCCGGAGCACATAATCGCGGGATTGAAACTCGACGCCCACGGCCAGGAGCGTCGACTTGCGCATCGGCGCCAGCTTTGGGAAGCGAGCGGCCAGCCGGTCGTGCAAGACGCCGAGTGTCGAGCCGGCCGGCAGCGACTCGCTGGTTTGCGCCGCGCCGGTCAGGTCCTTGAAGTAGGAGTAAAACGAAACGCTGACGGTCATGCTCGCCAACAAGCCAAGCAAAGCCGCCGCGCGCGGTCAACGCGGCAGTCGTGGTTTTGACATGAGGCAGTTGTGGGTTCAGGTGAGAGTGGGCACACGGCGGTCCAGCATCGGCTTTTGAATCCCGACGGGATTCCATCCATTAGCCCAGCGTTGCGACGAAGGAGCTACGCTGGGTACGAGGGGACAAAATTTCCATCAACCCTGAAAGGGTTGAACCGACTGCGCGATTCGCGTGGACGGGGAACGGATGCAACCCCTTCAGGGTTGGACCAATCTCGCCACGTATCCCAGGGTAGGCGCTGCGCGCCAACCCTGGGCTGAAGTATGCAATCCCTTTGGGATTGACCGAAATCGCGCGCAGACATGTGGGCAATCGCAAGGGCTGAAGCCCACGGCTACCTTCAAGAAATCGCTACGCGACCGAGTCGAAAACTCTTTCCCGGGATTCAGTGACGAGCGCCATTTTGTCTGCGTTCCTCTTCCCAACGCTGCTTTTCTTCGAAAGTTTTGAACTTCCACACACCGCGGAGTCGCTGAGGCTTCGGCGCGGGTTGTTCCCTTGACCGCGAATCCGGGGGATGTCGCGTGTCGGATTGTTCCGACGGGATGCCGGGTGATGGAGGATTAGCGGACTCCGGCATGGCGCGTCTTGTTACCCCAAACTCACCCCGAGCAGGAACATGATGTTGCTCTGGGTCTTCTTGAGCTTGCCCAGGAGCAGTTCCATCGCTTCGACGGGGGGCACGCCGGTGAGGGCGCGGCGCAGAAGGACGACCTTCGTGTATTCGTCGGGGTGATAGAGCAGTTCCTCTTTGCGCGTGCCGGACAGCTCGATGTTGACCGAGGGAAAAATGCGGCGGTCGACCAGATGGCGGTCGAGGTGAATCTCCATGTTGCCGGTGCCCTTGAACTCTTCGAAGATGACTTCGTCCATGCGGCTGCCGGTGTCGATGAGGGCGGTGGCCATGATCGTGAGG
>CAZZAQ010000027.1:0-15033 GCA_964652165.1 uncultured Bifidobacterium sp. | reverse complement strand
AGCGCGTCCCTACCGCGGTTCAGGGGTTCAATGCGCGAAGATTGGCTTGGGAGAATTCTCTACCTGTGGGAGAGGGCAGGGGTGAGGGGGAACGGAGGGATTCCCACCTCGGCCAACTTCAGACGACGCTGCGTATGAGCCGTTCCGCCATCGTCACGGTCGCGTTCGGCCACTCGACCGAGCACCTGGACCACACGTTCATCAGCTTTGCGATGAACCAGGGCGTGCCGCTGCACGCCATCATCCTCGGACGCGAGCTGCCGAAGCGCCGGCTCGACGGCATCACGTACCACCTCGTCGAACCGGTGCCGGACTTCTCGCATCCCTTGCGGGAAGTTTACCTGCGCCGCATCGAATTGATTGACCGGCTCGACGTGGACTTCGCGCTGGTCGTGGATTCCTACGACGTGCTCTGCCTGCAACCGCTGCCGCCGTTCGAGAAGCTCCTCGCGGGCGCGGACGTCGCGGCGTGCGCCGAGCACATGGGGGCTCGTTACGTGATGGGCCAGGGCTACACGGCCAACTTCCTCAACGCAGGCGTCGTCTTCTGGAACGTCCCCGACAGCCGCGACATTCGGCGCGAGATCGTCGAGCGCGGCCGCAGGCACTTCCGCACCATCGCGGACGACCAGCACTGCATCAACGAGGTCATCCAGACGAAGTACTTCGACCGGCTCCGCATTCTGCCCTGCCAGTTCAACTACCGCGCTTACCTGAACCGGAAACAGCGCGGCTGGCCGACGGTGACGCATCTGGACGGCGTATTCATTTTCCACAACGCGACAACCATCGATGAAGCGAAGAAGCTGATGGGGAAAACGCGCTCGCGCGCAGAACTGCCTCCGCTGCCCGACGACGGCCGTCCGCTCACTGAGCGCCAGCAGTTCTGGCGCAAGCTGCGGCTGCGCCTCCAACCCTGGGTCATCAAGTGACCGGCGTCGCCTGGGTATCCCGCCGCTTCCGATAAAGCAAAAACGACGGGTGAATGAAGTTGTAGCGCACGAACTGGTAGATCTTCAGCCCCACTTCCGAGTATTCCAGCTCGGGGAAATTCTTCGCCACGTAATCGCGCCATTGCGGGTTGGTCCACTGCGTCTGGTGCAGTTCGATGCCCTCGTGGATGTCGGAGGTCTCCGTGGTCGAGGCGATGAAGTAGCCGCCCGGTTCGAGGTGGCGGCTGACGTTCTCGAATACCTGTTTCAAGTCCGGCGTGGCGATGTGTTCCATCACTTCCCAGGCGGTGATCAGATGAAACGTCGTCGGCCGGCCGTCGAGCGTGACCTGGAAAGGCCTGGTGATGTCGCCCGTGAACAGGTTCGTATTCGCGAGCTGCGCCCAATTGGCGCGGCGATGTTTGAGCGAGAAGTCCGAGCCTTCGATACCGACCCCGTGCCAGCGCAGCGCCAGGAAATCCGCCACCGTCTGCCCGCCCGCGCAGCCGAGGTCCATCATGCGCAGCGTGCCATTGCCGAACTCGCGGTGCAATTTCGCGTCCATGTAAAGAATGAACTTCTTGTGCGTGCTGTTGTTGACCGCCGTGCCCTTGGGCGCGATATGGTCCGGCGACTCGAAGGCGACCGGATGCTCCGTTTCACGCGCCAGCTTGCCCGCAGGCATGGGCCGACCGCGACGCCGCCCCGGCAGGACGAAGGGCCAAAGCGCCGCCCACACGCCCCGGTAGAGGCGCACGTGGACCTCGTTCCACACGCGGCGGAACTGGCCCGTGAGCAGAAAGCGGATCGCCCTGCAGAAATTTTCCCACATGCGGCGGCGACGCTACGGAGTCGCGTCGGTCGATTCCAGCCGAAACTCGACGAGCGCGCGAAGCGCGAGAGTTTTGGACTGCGGCGGGAAGCGAAGCGCCACGCCGCTTTCGGACGCGGACCGGCGGAAGCAAAGCGGCGTCGTCGCTGCGCTTTGCCAACGCAGTCCAAATCTTTTTCGAAATGCGCCCTGAATCGCCGCGACGAGAGAACAATTCCTTGCGCGGGCTGTGGGGGTTGATTAGTGTGCGCTCCCATTTTTGGGCTGGTAGCTCAGCGGTAGAGCAGCGGCCTTTTAAGCCGTTGGTCCAGGGTTCAAATCCCTGCCAGCCCACCAACTTCAACCGCAACGGCACCCGACTGAATCGCCGCAAAAGCGCACAAAGAACGTTGATTGAAACGAGGTGTTCTCTGCGATCTGTTCGTTCTTTTGCGGCCAACAAACTCGCGACGCCTGCGCAAACTTTCACCGTGAGTAGTACGCATTAACAGGAATCGCAGCCGTAGCAACCGAAGTGACGAGGTTCCGGCTGAAAGGGCTGAAAGCCCGACAGATGAGGGCCCAGGGCAAGCAAGGCACGTTGGCCGTCCGCAAGGACTGAACGCCGCCCTGGGGCAACGAAACAACAGACCGAACAAGCCCCTTCGGGGGTATGGCCCTTACTTAATGCCTAAAACTTTTTGCTCAACCGTTTGCGGCGAGGCGGACGAGGGACGGTAGTGAAGAGAACTTCGCTGCATGTGTTTAACCGACGCGAACCTCGTGCCGTCAAACGCCGGCAAAACAGGTGTCCACGCCTGGATACAGCCAGACACAAATATCCCGACCATCCAAAGCGTCACGTTCGTCGAAGCAAAGCTCGCCTTCGCAAGGCATCACTTAAGTAAGGGCCATTCCCCCGGAGGGACGTGAGCTCTTTGCATGATAATTCACCGATTCATCTATTCAACGATTCAACTCATCCCTGCCAAAAGAAGTTCTGCCAAAAGAAGTTCTTCCCCGCCTGCGCCAAATCCGCTACTCAACAGCCCGCACGCCCAATGCACGCATGAGCACGCCCACTGCGACTGCCGCCGAGACATCGCCCGCCGCGTCCGTCGAAACGCGCACCGACCGCTGGCCGGGGCAGGTGAAGTTCATCCTCGGCAATGAAGCGGCCGAGCGATTCAGCTACTATGGGATGAAGGCGATTCTCGCGCTCTACATCACCAATGTGCTGATGCAGACGCGAGACCAGGCGACGAACATCATCCACCTGTTCGGCTTTGCCAATTACTTCATGCCACTCGTGGGGGCATGGGTTTCGGACAAACTTTGGGGTCGTTACCACACGATCCTTTGGATTTCCCTTTCCTACTGCGTCGGGCACGGCGTGATGGCCATGAGCGACTCGATGAACACCATCGACGGCAAGGTGATGTGCCTCTATGTCGGCCTGGGGTTGATCGCATTCGGCTCCGGCGGCATCAAGCCATGTGTCTCCGCCTTCATGGGAGACCAGTTCAAAGCGGACCAGCGGCACTTGCTGCAAAAGGCTTATGCGGCGTTTTACTGGTCGATCAATCTCGGCTCCACGCTCTCCTTCTTCGTGATTCCGTTCGCCCGGAAAAGCTATGGCTATAGCTGGGCCTTCGGGATACCCGGCATCGCGATGGCCATCGCCACGCTGGTGTTCTGGCTGGGAACACGGCGTTATCTTCGTGTTGCTCCCACGGGCGACCCCAAGTGGCTCCAGAAGATTTATTGGCTCTTCATGCTAATAGTCGCCGTGATCTTCAGCGAGGCGATCTGTCAGCATCTGGGCATGGTAAAGTGGCAACGCATCCTCGTGGACATTGGAGTGGCTCTGGCCATCGTCGGATGGGTGACACGCAAGTTCATCGAGGAAGTCGACCAGCGGCCGGGAATAGAGACCGGGCCTTTCTTCGCCGTCCTGTGGTATGCCCTGACCAAGCCAGCCGCGCGCAAGCCCGGTGGCAGCTTCTGGGATGTGGCTCGCACGAAGTTTTCGGAGACGTCCGTTACGGACACGATCTCAGTCTGTCGCATCCTCTCCATTTTCGCCCTGGTGCCCATGTTTTGGGCGCTGTTCGACCAGACTTTTTCGACCTGGGTCCTGCAAGGTGCAAAAATGGAGTCTTACTTCTTCGCTTCCGATGCGCGGTACTCGGGATTCGGGCTGCGCAATGCGGATGCGATGGCCGCCAAGCTGGCATCCGGGACCAACGCGGGTCCGGCTTTCATTTGGAGCCAGCTCTCCGCCGAAAGCCGGCAGTCGATCCAGAGCACGAACACGTCGAAGAGCGAGCGGAAACGGGTCGTCATCGCCGAATTGAACAACATCATTGCCTCCGGTCACTCGCTCTACGAAAGCAACAGGTTCCACGGTGTCAGGCTGAGTGAGGAATCGAGGATGCTCGTGAAATCAGTACATCCGGTTGGCGGTGTCGCCACGAACATTCAGCCCGGCAAGCCCGGCACCGGTGAAGGCTCGATTGCCCGGCTCAACCGGGTGTTGCTGGACGACCTGTTCCCGAACGAAACGATGGCGCTCTACCGCATCGGTGCGGAGGAAATGCTCTCGGCCAACCCGATCCTGGTCATGATCCTCGTGCCGATCATGACGCTCTGGCTGTACCCGATGATGGGCCGGATGGCAACGCCGTTGCGCCGGATGTCCTACGGTATGTTCATCGCCGCGGCGTCGTTCATCATTGTGGCGATGATTCAGGTGAAGCTTGATGCAAAAGCCGAGTTGAGCATCATGCACCAAATCTGGCCCTACATCGTGCTTACGATCGCCGAGGTCCTGGTCTCGACAACGGGTTTGGAATTCGCCTTCCGCGAGGCGACGCCCTCGATGAAGAGCACCATCATGGGCTTCTGGAACCTGACCGTCGCCTTGGGCAACTTGCTCGTGACGTTCGTCACAAAGTTTGTCGGCAGAGTCATCGGAGGCGGTGCTGCGGAAACAGGAGATGCCTCAGTCACACCCGCCATGTTCTATTTCTACGCCGGCCTGACCTTCGTGATCGCCATCTTCTTCAGCGTCGTTGCTGCGTTCTACAAGTACCGCGACGCGTCGGCGGCTCAGGGCAAGTAGGCTGGCTCAATGCCGGCCTTCGGTTGAGCCGGCCGTTCGGCTCAACCTTTGCCGGCGCGCGAACGGATGGGCGAGCCGTCGCAGCCATCGGCCGGCGCGCTGGAGCGGGTTCGGAATCGGCTCGGGGCCGTAGCGGAGGCCGCGCTTGAGTTTTCGTTTGTCGACGAAATAAAGGTTCTCCTGTTCGCCACGCAGGGCGATGCGTTTCTCGGTGAAGCGGGCCAGCAAGTGCTCGGGCCAGAGCGTCGTGCTGCGCTCGCCGTGGTAGGGGCCCTCCTGGAAATAGCGGCCCGGCGGAATCGGCGGGCGGACGACGGCGCGGCGGCCGGAGTCGGATTTGAGGAGGCGGCAGTCGCGAATCCACGTGCCCGTGATCGTGTTCACCGCGGGATACGGCGACGGGTTGCCCCACTGGACGAATTTCTTCGGGCCGTTCGAGTTCGAGAACCACGGGAAAATCGTCCGCATGAAGCAGACGTAGCGGGCGAAGGCGTCGCGGTCGTAGTCGCGGTCGCGGAAGAGGGTGATCGGCTCGCGATGTTGCTCGCGCACGAAACGGCGGAACTCGGCGGCGAACCGGCGGTCGCTGAAGTGCTCGATGGCCTCGGTGAAATCGTTGAACAGCAGCCAGCCGCCGTTGAAATGAACGCCGCCGTGCAGATAGAGGATGGCGGGGGGCATGGGGCTGGCGTGGCCCGTCGGATGACCGGCGCTGGCGGCGGCCATGCGGACCTGCTTGCACAGATGGTCGCCGACTTTGGAAATTATTTCATCGTCGGGATCCGGCGGGCGATGGCCCTCGGGCCAATGCGGGCGCGGCGGGGTGCGAAAGAGCAGGTTGTCGTGCCAGATGGAGCGGCCGGTCGCCGGGTTGATGCCGGTGCAAAAGGGGTGCGCTTCATCGATCAAGCCGCCGGGCATGGGGCGAAGCCAGATGATGTCGAGCACGTTCAGGATGCCCCAGGTGTTGTGCGCGGTGAGCTGGAGCCAGTTTTTCGGCACAAGCGCATAGTAGCGGATGCGGCTCCAGGAGGTCATAAACAATGGCGCGATGCCAACGGTGCGTACGACTTCAGAGTAGTTGCGACCGCGAGTCCGCAGGCGAGCGGACTGATTCTTCCACGTGAGTCGTCGAGGGACACGGTTTTTTGAGATCAGCCCGCGACCTCACGGTCGCAGCTACATCAGCCTGCGACCTCACGGTCGCAGCGCCATCATCCTGCGACCTCACGGCCGCAGCACCATCAGCCTGCGACTTCACGCTCGCAGCTACATTAGTCGAATTCGCGGTCCGGGAACAAGTTCGTTTGGCCAGCTCTTCGGCCAGCAGTGGAGAGTCCTCGCGGATGCCGCGGAGGAATCGGCTGCGGAAATTGCGCAGACCGTCGAGGCCGAGGAAGAACAGGCCGGGCGCCTCCGCGCTCTCGAAACCGCGCAGCGCCGGTTGGCCCGTCCGTTCATCGAACGCGATGCCAAGCGAGGCCAGATGCGCCAGCGCGGGCCGAAAACCGGTCGCGTAAAGCACGGCGCCGGGGCGCAGCGATTGGCCGTCGGTGAAAAGGACGCGGCGATCCTCGAAACGGGCGATCTCCGGGAAGACTTTCACCCGGCCGCTGGCGATGAGCCGCCGGGCGCTTCCGCCGGGCAAGCGGACCTCGAACCCGCGGGCGGCGTTGCCGTGGAGCGCCAGTTTAAGCCGCTCCAGCGCCGGGTGTATGCGGAAGAAAATCCACCAGCCGATCGGGCCGGAACCGAATTGGATCGGGCCGCGGCAGGAAAGAGCGACATCGAAACCGGCTTCAGCCAGCTCGACCAGCGCCTGGCCGGCGGAGAGGCGCTTGCCGACGATGAGCACGCTGCCACCGGGATGACCGATGATATTGCGGACGTGCTCGGCGTCGCGGAACGTCGCGAAATGAAGCTGCGGGATGGAGGACTCGCGAGCGCCGGGAACTTCCGGCACGAACGGGTTTGCGAAGCAGCCGGTCGCGTTGACGACAAGCGGCGCGGTGAACGTGCCGGCATCCGTCTGGACCGCAAAACCTCCATCACCAGTGCCAGAGACGGCGTGAACCCCGGCGTTCGTAACGACGGGCAATTCCCTCAGCCGCGCGTATTGCTGGAGCCACGAGCCGTATTCGGCGGCGGACAATGCGCAGTTAGGCGGAAAATGTCGCGGGTCGGCGCCGGGCAGCCAGTTGGCCTTCCACGGGCTGACGAGCTTGAGGTGCGACGGCATACGCTCCCACGAGTGCGCGACGACCGGAGCTTTTTCGAGGAGCAAACAATCCACGGCCCGCTGCTTCAACTCGAAAGCCAGCGTCAGGCCCGCCGGACCCGCGCCAAGAATGAGCACCTTCATACTTCTGCAGTTCTCTTCGTTGCGCACAACAGCCTTCGGCTCCTTGTCTGGCAGGATCAATTGTCAGACTATCCGACGGCGGGAGATTGTCATGCGAATTCCGTGGGATGTAGCATCCTGCCGGTCGATGCTCATCGCGTTCAACAAGCCTTACAACGTCCTGTCGCGGTTTACACCGGACGATTCGCCGAATCGGACGCTGGCCGAGTTCGGCTTTCCGAAGGACGTGTACCCCATTGGCCGCCTCGACGCGGACTCGGAAGGATTGCTGCTCTTGAGCGACGAGCCGGAGTTGAACGAGCGGCTGCTGCATCCCCGACGCGGTCATCCGCGCACTTATTGGGCGCAGGTGGAGCGCCTCCCGACGACCGAGGCGCTCCAGCGGCTCTCGCGCGGCGTGGTCGTGCAGGGGCGGAAGACACTTCCGTGCCGCGCGTGGTTGCTCGACCCGCAACCGCAGGCACCGCCTCGCGACCCGCCGATCCGTTTTCGAAAAAACGTGCCGGATTGCTGGATCGGGCTCGAGCTCGTCGAAGGCAGGAACCGACAGGTCCGGCGCATGACGGCGGCCATCGGCCATCCCACGTTGCGGCTGTGGCGCGTGGGCATCGGCGGGCTGGCGTTAGGGCCACTGGCGGCCGGACGGTGGCGCATTCTATCGGAGGCGGAGCGGAGGTTGGTTCTGGCACGAACTCTCACCGATACGGCTGGTGTAACTCCACCTTCGCCGCCCGTTTCGCGCGGAACTTGATGTTGAGGCACTCGACGCCCACGGAGAACGCCATCGCAAAATAGATGTAGCCCTTGCCGATATGGCCGTGGAGGCCCTCGACCACCAGCACGAAGCCGATGAGCAGGAGGAAACTCAGCGCCAGCATCTTCAGCGTCGGATGCTTGTCGATGAACGCGCTGATGTGGCCGCTGAAGGCGAGCATGAAAACCATCGCCAGCATCACGGCCGCGATCATCACGCCAATCTTTTGCGCCATGCCGACGGCGGTGATGACCGAGTCGAGCGAGAAAACGACGTCCAGCAGCATGATCTGGACAAGCACACTGGCGAAGCTGGCGGCCATGTTCCGGGTCTTCACGCCATCTTCCACTTCGAGCTTCTCGTGGATTTCCTTCGTGGACTTGTAAAGCAGGAACAAGCCGCCCAGCAGGAGAATGAGGTCGCGCGTGGAGACGGAATGGTCCAGGCCGAACCAGGTAATTGTGAGGAGGGGAGTCGTGGCCTTGATCATCCACGCCAAGCTGCACAGGAGAAGGACGCGCGTGATCAGCGCAAGACCCAGACCAAGCTGCCGGGCTTTGCCCTGCTGTTCCTTGGGCAGCTTGCCGGCGAGAATCGAGATGAAGACGATGTTGTCGATGCCCAGGATGATTTCGAGGAACGTCAACGTGAGCAGACTGATCCAGATTTCAGGACTTGAGACCCAATCGAACATAAGTGGCGGAATGGAAGCCTGAGCGCGGGAAGCGAGTCAATCGCGGGCGGGTGGCAGGGTGCGGTCCCAATAGTTTTGCGTAGCTGCGACCGTGAGGTCGCGGGCTGGATTCTCAAGCGGGAACGAAGTCGATGCCGACGCCCAACCTCCAGCGTCCCCATCCCGCGACCTCACGGTCGCGGCTACGCAATCACATACGAGGCCGGTTCTACCGCGGATCGGCGTAGCTGCTGCTGGCCGTGGCCTGTGAAGCCCACTGGCGGGTGCCGTCGCGGCCGACGAGTTCGACGGCATCGATCTCGTTCCAGCCGGGCACGCGCCGGGTGTCCAGATAAACCTTCACGCCTTTGGCGTAAATGTTGCCGGACACCGGGAAAACTTTTTCGATGGGCGCTTCGCCGAGTTCGGTGACGCCCTCCCAAATGATTTGTTCCTGGCCGTTGGGAAGGACGGCGGCAACTTTGGAGATGGCGCCCGGATTGTAGGTTTCGCGGACGCGCACTTCGGCGAGGTAAACGTGGTTGGAGTAGTCGAGTTTCAGCCATTCCTCGCCGCCGTCGGGGAGCTTCGAGGCCCAGGCGGTCGAGATGTCCCCAGCCTGGTGAGTATCGGGAGGGCCGGTAGCCTGCTCTTCGCCCCAGGAGCGGCGGACGGGCTGGCCGGCCGGACCGAGAAAGGCTTGCGCATCAGGCACCTCCAATTCGGACTGGCTCCGGGCCCGCGGCCAACGGACGCGTTGACTCTGGTTTGCGAGTTCCTGCACCTGGTTCTGCAACTGGCCGATCTGGTTCATCGCGGCGTTCAACCGGTGCTGCGTGGAGGCCAACTCGGCCCGGGCCTGGTTCAACTGGCGGACGCTCTCCTGCAAATCCGCGGCCGTGACCGGACCGACCGTGGCGTCGGCCGCACCACTGGCTGTCGCGGCGGTTTCGGCGCGGAGTGTGTTGATCCGGTCCCTGAAGCGAAGATCCTGGATGACGACCAGCCCGACGAAAAGGAGGGCGACGAGAAGAATGATGCCTTTGGTGTGGTTCATAGGCGTTGTATTGAGTTGTCAGCCGTGCGCCTCAGTTAGACGGGAACGAACTGCCGTTTGCTTCACGGACCGCAAAATTACTGATCGGACCGCAGCATGGAACACAGAAGCGAACGCCGCAAAAAAGCACAGAAGGCACAAGAGAAGAGATCACGCTCACGCCGGAGCTTCGGGCGCGCATTTTGTGATTTGCCCAAGCGTCGGGCTTCGTTACCCTAATTCCGTGTCAGTGTCGGACCGTCAACTGTTCCAGATTGCCGTGGTGCTTTACGGCTTGAGCACGCTGTATGCGCTGTTCGTGCTCCGGGCCGGGTTCCGAAAGGACACGTCCATCAACTACAGCCTCCTGTTGGGCGGGGCGGCATTCCACACGTGGGCGATGTTCGAGCGCGGCTTCTCGCTCCAGCGCTGTCCCATCAGCAATCTGTACGAGGCGACCACGTTCATTGCCTGGACCATCGTCGCCGCCTACCTGCTCATCGGCGCGTGGGGAAGACTTCGGTTTCTCGGCGCGTTCGTGTCGCCGTTGCTGCTCGGGCTGGGGGTGTTCGCGCTGATGCCGGCCTTGGACGTTCGAGCCGCCACGCCCACATTCACGGGAGGTTGGTCGAGCCTGCACAACGCACTGATCCTGCTGGCATTCGGCGCGTTCGGCCTCTGCGCCGTGGCGGGGCTGATGTATGTGACGCAGGATCGCGACTTGAAGCTCCACAAGCTGCGGGCGGCGCTGTCGCTCCTGCCGCCCATCCAACGGCTCGAAGCGACCATCGGCCGGCTGCTTCTCGCGGGCTTTGGACTGCTCACCGCCGGGCTGGTTGTGAGCCTCTTTTACTTGAAACGGACGCACGACGTTTACTTCTCCAATGACGCCCTGTTGCTGTATTCGCTGTTTGTGTGGGCCCTTTACCTGACGCTGGCGGTGCTGCGCTGGGGGTTCGCCCATCGGGGACGCCGCTTCGCCATTGGCGCAATCGGGAGCTTTGCCTTCGTCGCGCTGACCTTCTGGGGCGTTTACCTGCTGTCCGGGCTGCACCATCCCGAACAGGACAACCGCCCGCGCACCGAATTGCGGCCATGAAGCATAACGCCCGCGCCGCACTCAATCGACAATCGGCATTCCACAATCCGCGATAGCCCATGCCCATCCTCGTCCTCGGCCTGAGCCATCACACCGCGCCCGTGGCGTTGCGGGAACGGTTTGCCTTTGGAGAGGCGCGCGTGCCCGAGGTCCTCCAGCGGCTTCGCCAAAGCGGCCTGGCGGAAGAGGCGGTGATTCTCTCGACGTGCAACCGCGTCGAGATTTACGCGGCCACCCGGCTCGGCGCGAAGGAGGCCTTCCCGGAGTTGCTCGATTTTCTCAAGCGCTGCCACGATTACAACGACCCGCTGACCGACGAGATTTACAATCTGGCCGAGCCGCAGAGCGTCGAGCACCTTTTTCGCGTCGCCTCCGGGCTCGATTCGATGGTGCTCGGCGAAACGGAAATCCTCGGCCAGCTCAAGAAGGCCTACGACCTGGCCTTGCGACACGGCCACACTGGCGGCGCGCTGAACAAGGCATTCCAGCGCGCGTTCCACGTCGCCAAACACCTCCGCACGTCCACCCAAATCCAGCGGGGCGCCACGTCTGTCGCCGCGGCCGCTGTCGAGCTGGCGGAGAAAATCTTCAACTCTCTCCAGGACCGCCAGGTGATGGTTCTCGGCGCCGGCGACACCAGCGAGAAGGCCGCCCGCGCCTTGCTTTCGCGGGGCGCGCACAGCGTTCTGGTCTCGAACCGGTCCTTCGATCGTGCCGAGACTTTGGCCCGGGAACTCGGCGGGCGGGCGATTCACTTCGACGACTGGGCTCACGAGTTCCGCCGAATTGACATCGTCATCAGCAGCACCAGCGCGCCGCATTACGTCCTGGACCGCGCCAGGCTGGAGCCCCTCATGGCCTTGCGCGGCCAGGCCCCGTTGCTGCTGGTCGACATCGCCGTCCCGCGCGACATCGATCCGGAGGTCAACTTTCTGGACAATGTCTATCTCTACAACGTCGACGACCTCCAGGCCATCGCCGACGACTACCTCAAGCAGCGCCGGCAGGAACTGGCCAAGTGCGACGGCATCATTCGCGAGAAGGCGGCCGGTTTGCTGAGGGCCAGGCGGCCGGCGGGCCTGGAGCCAAATGTGAGGCCGGCGTTTGGGCAGGAATAGGACATGGCTGACGCACCACGCACCACGCACGACGCGCTCCGCATCGCGACGCGCGGCAGCGCCCTCGCCCTGGCGCAAGCCAACCTCGTTCTCGCCGGGTGCCGCGCGGCGTTCCCCGATCTGGCCTTCGAGATCCAGATCATCAAAACCACGGGCGACAAGCTTCCAGAGGCATCCCTGACAGGCGGCGACCTGTCGAAGGGACTGTTCACAAAGGAACTCGAAGGCGCCCTGCTGGCCGGCGAAGCCGACGTCGCGGTTCACAGCCTGAAGGATCTTCCCACGACGCTCCCGGCGGGGCTTGCCCTGGTGGCCGTGCTGCCCCGAGCGGACGTTCGAGACGTGCTGGTCTACCGGCATGTCGAATACATCGCCTGTTCGCCGGATGCCGCCAAACCGGTGCGCCAGGACCGCCGCGGGTTCAAACCGGAACTTTCCCTGGCCTCGCTGCCGCACCGCGCCACTGTCGGCACGAGCAGCCCCCGCCGCGCGGCCCAGGCGCGCGAACTGCGTCCGGACCTGAACATCGTTCCGATCCGCGGCAATGTCGGCACCCGCCTGCGCAAGCTGGCCGAGCAGCCGGAACTTGACGCGATCCTGCTTGCGGCGGCGGGACTCGAACGGCTCGGATGCCGGTTCGCGGCCGGAGAGCAAATGTCCGGCGAGGACGTCCCGCCCGGACTCGCCGTTACGCGCCTGTCGTTGGGCGAGATGCTCCCGTGCGTCGGCCAGGCCGCCATCGGCATCGAAGCGCGCGTGGGCGACTCGCGTGTCGAAGCGATTTGCTCGCGCCTCAATCACGCTGAAACGCTCGCCGCGGTCACGGCGGAACGAGCCTTTCTGGCCGCGATGGGTGGGGGCTGTCACCTGGCTGTGGCGGCTTATGCCGAAATCGAAGGCGACGCGCTCAGGATGCGCGCGGTTTCCTACCTGGGCGGCAAGCCCCGGCGCGCCGAGGCGCGCCGCAACCGCAATGAGGCCGTCGCCCTCGGCGAACAACTCGCGGCGCAACTGCTCGGGAGCTCGTCGGGATAATTCCCAGTGCGGTGCGCCCGCAACCAAAACGGAGCGCGGCTGTGTCGCAGCCCCGCCGCAGCACGTCAGAACGCCGGCGAGCTCTGGGGTAATTCCTCTGAGCACTGGCCTGTCCGCCCGCTGCGGCTGGACTTTGCCAAAGCCGCGCTCGGTTGACGTTTGGAATTTGCGCGGCCCGCGCAGACTCTTCCGGGGAGTAGGATGCCCGGCGTAGCTGCCGGCTTGAGGAGGAGCTTTCGGGGAATGAGCACACTTCGAGAAGTGTGCTCGATCAATCGAAGGCGGCCCACGTAAGAACGCGGATGTAAGAACGCGGATGGACCAAGCGGGCGAACGAGTCCGCCTCCTCACGTCGGCGGCTACAGGCAGTGGGGGTTTCTTGCGAGGTCTGAAATGCGGGCCAGCGCCGGGATTGCGCCGGTTGCGGCAAACGCCTAGCCTCACCGGCGGATGAAATCGACAGGCACCGTTTACCTCGTGGGCGCCGGTCCCGGCGACGCCAGGTTGTTGACGTTGCGCGGCGCGGAGTTGCTCGGACGGGCGGACGTCGTGGTTTACGATGCGTTGGTGAACGCCGAACTGCTCCGTTTGGCGCCGAAGTCTGCCGCGATCATTTACGGAGGCAAGCGCGCGAAGAATCAAGCCCTGGCCCAGGAGGAGTTGAACCAGCTTCTCATCGCCAAGGCGCGGGAAGGCAAGACAGTGGTGCGCCTCAAGGGCGGCGATCCGTACGTCTTCGGGCGCGGCGGCGAAGAGGCCGAGGAACTGGCGACCGCCGGCATCCCCTTCGAAGTCGTGCCGGGTATCACTTCGGTCGTTGCCGGACCGAACTACGCGGGCATTCCGTTGACGCACCGGGATCATTGTTCGAGTTTCACCGTGATCACCGGCCACGAAGACCCGGCGAAAGAGAAGTCCGGGCTGGATTACGCGCAACTGGCCAGGCTGCCCGGCACGAAGATCGTCCTCATGGGTGTTGAGCGCATCGGGCCCATAGCCCAGTCGCTCGTTGCGAACGGCATGGACACCAGCACGCCGGTTGCCATGGTCCGTTGGGGCACGACAGGCCGGCAGCAGTCGATCGAAGGCACGCTCGGCACGATCGCCGACGTCGTTGCCAAGGCCGAATTCACCGCGCCGGCCGTGACGATCATCGGCGGCGTCGTGGGTCTGCGCCGCAAGCTCAATTGGTTCGAGCGCCGGCCGCTCTTCGGCCGGCGCATCGTCGTGACGCGCACCCGCGAGCAGGCGAGCGAATTGTCGCGGCAACTCATGGATCTCGGCGCGGAAGTGCTGGAGATTCCCACCATCAAGATAGTGCCGCCCGACGATAAGCACAGTCTGATCGAGGCACTCGAAGGCATTGGCGAGTATGATTGGGTCATCTTCACCAGCCCCAATGGCGTGACAGCGTTTTTCGACTGCTTTTTCAAGGCGTTCGAGGATGTGCGTGCGCTGGGCAATCTGCGCCTCGCCGCCGTCGGTCCGGCCACGGCCGCGAAGCTCAAGGAGTTGCATTTGCGTGTCGACGCGATGCCCGAGCAGTACCTTGCGGGCAAAGTCGCCGCTGCGGTCACGGCCGTCGAGAGCGTCGAGAACATCCGCATTCTCCTGGCTCGCGCGCAGGTCGCGAATCCAGAATTGAGCAAGACACTCGAGGAGCTCGGCGCCATTGTGGACGACGTCGCCTTTTACAAGACTGTTCCCGAGACGGAGGACCTCACTGGCGCCGCGTCCAGGCTGGTCGAGGACGGCGCGGATTGGATTACCTTCACGAGCAATTCGACGGTGGAGAACTTCCACGCGCGGTTCGATCTTCCGGGCCTGTTGAAACAGTTCCCTCAAACGCGGCTCGCCTCGATCGGCCCGGAGACGAGCAAGGCGCTTGAAGCTCTTGGACTGAAACCGACCGTCGAGGCCCGGCAGCACACGATAGCGGGCCTCGTCCAGGCGGTGCTTGGCGCGGCGAAAAAGGCGGCTGGCGCAGGGTGCCCCTGAACCGCGACGGAGCGCCGAGTTCCCACTCGGCGCGGTCCGGCGCCTGCTTCGCGCCGCGCCGGAGCTCGGCGCTCCGGTTCACGGGCAGCCT
>CAZZAQ010000026.1:12513-15089 GCA_964652165.1 uncultured Bifidobacterium sp. | reverse complement strand
GCCCACTTCGCGCACGCCGGGGACGTCTGAGCGGAACACGTCTTCGATCGAGCAAAAAAGCTTCAGGCCGCGTTTCTTTGCGGCGGGCAGAACGGCGGCTACGATGTCGAGGTCGCCGTGATCCGGCGCGCGGGTCTGCTTCAACACAGTGCTCTTGTAGAACTCAGGATGCGGTGTGGCGTAGTTGCCGCCGTGAAAGGTTTTCTCATCGGACTCCTGCTTGCCGTGATCGGGGAAGGGCTGGCCTGGAATTTGCCTTCCCGCAAGGCCGCGTCCGTACGTGAAGGTGGTCAGGAAAAGCGTGTTCACAGCGCCACGCTCCTGCAGGAAGTCGAGCGCCTGCTCGACGCCCTCGTCCGTGAACGAAACCGCGCCGATCTGAAGCCCTATCATCTTGTTGGAAGCAGCCGCTTCCGCGGCGAAGATCAACGGCGGTCGGGCCGCCGTCGCGACGAGCGCGGCGGCGGCGGTTCGGACGAAAGTCCTGCGGTTGATGGCAGCTTTGTTTTCCATGAGTTTCAACGGTTGAAGTTTCAAAGTTCGATGGCGACGACTTCGTGATCGAGAATGGAAGGGACCGTGAGCGTCAGATGCTGGCCTGAGCGGTCCGTTTTCGGGGTCTTGTCCGCGGCGAGCAAGTGGACTCGGCGAGGTTTGGTTCCATCGGGCAGCCGAACACGAACCTTCTGCGGGCCGGCGGGAATCAATTCGCGGATCGGCCCCTTCATCATCATCGGGTTGGTCAGATTCACGAGATGGACGGTCAGCGAATTCATTTGCCGCCAGAGTGTCACGTCGAGCACACCGGGGCCGGTCACGGTGAGGAGCGGTTCCTCGTTCGTGGCCCATTGCACGGCGTTGCGCAGCAGTTTGCCGTGGTCCACGGACAGCACTTCCCAGAACGTGCGGTCGATGTCCCAGGGGAAATAGACGACGCGGCCACCGGGCCGTGGCACGATTCCGCGCGAAGCCGCGACGGTATCGTCGCGTGGAAACTCTCGCAGGAATACCTGGGCGATATCCGTCTGTGCAACGCGCGGATAGACCTTTTCCATCGGAAGGTCCGGGTAGCCGGGGATCAAGGTCAGCAGCGCAGGCGGAAATTTCTCACGCGGCTCGACTTCGACTCGCGACACGCCGTGGATGATGCGCGGCGCATCCTCCAGCCCGCGCAACAGCGCATGGCCGCGGGAGACCTCATGTTCGAGCCGCAGATACGCGTTCTGCATGCGCGCTTCGATGCGCCCGCCAAAGTTGACACCGAAAAGATCGGCCAGGCCGAAGTTCTTCCGCCGGACTCCCCATTCGTCGCACAGGCTGGTCTCATGCGTGCCAATCACACTGCCGCCGCTGGCCACGAAGTCGCGGAGCTGCTGGCATTGCGCGTCGGACAGGGCGGCGATGTTCGGCAGGATGAGCGTCTTGAACTGCCCGAGGTGCGCCGGGTCGAGCAGCCGGTCGTGCGCCATCTCGAATGGAATGCGCGCTTCAATCAGCGCCTGATACCAGCCGAGCGTGTGGTCCTCGAGCCTGTTGCCGACGAACCACGCCGACTGCTGAGAGTACACCAGGCCCACGCGCGCCAGCGGCGCCTGGTTGCGCAGATATTTCTCCCAACTCGCGTAGCGGCGATAGAGGTCCTCGACCGGCTTCAACCAGCGTTCGTCGCGCAACACGGCGCCGAACTTGGTGAACCACGGGCGCAGGCCGTTGGCGACTCCATCGGCCACCCAGAGGCGAATCTCCGCCTCGCTCTGCACCGAATCCTTCCAGCGATACGGCTCTTCGACGCCGACACTAAAAATGCCCACGATCGGTTTGTTCCCCATCGTCGCGCGGTATTCCTTTCCGTTCTTCCCATTGGCCCACGGGGCGGCGAGTCCGCGCCGGGCCTGGCGGTCGGCCATGAGCGTCGGCGCCAGCTCGCCGATTTTCTTCATGTCGAGCGAACTCGTCGCGCCACCACCCGTGTTCGGAATTACGCACGAGTCCGGGTTAATCTTTCGGACCTCGCGGTCCCAAAGCTGCCAGAGGTCGAACAGCCGTTGCTGATGCCATAGAATGTAAGCCCGGCGCGCGGGGTCTTGCGGATTGTTCGTGCGCGGCAACTCGAGGCCGCTGGCCTCCTTGAAATTCTTGCTGCAATGCTCGCAGTGACATTGGCCGGAACCGTCCCACCGATTGATAAAAATGCCGTCCACCCGGTAGCGCGTCATGATCTCGCGCTTCACGTCGGTCATGAACTCGAAGTTGTAGGGGCCGAGTCCGCACGTGACCCACATCTCCGGCGAGGCCCAATGGCGCCGCGGCTGGCCGTCGGCGGTTAAGGCGATCCAATCTGGATGCGCCCTGGCCGCGTCGTCGTAGGTGGCGTGCGGGTCAGTGCGGGCAATGACCACCATGCCCAGCTTGCGGCAACCCGCGACCAGTTCGCCGAACGGGTCGCCGCCGCCGAGCCACGCGCTGCGATGATGAAACGGAATCTTCGTCGGATAATACGCGACGCAGCCGCCCGCGCTCAGACACACCGCGTCGGACCGCGTGCGCTTGAAGTAATCCAGCCAGAACTGCGCATC
>CAZZAQ010000026.1:11615-12503 GCA_964652165.1 uncultured Bifidobacterium sp. | reverse complement strand
GCCGTGCGGGACAACCCGGCCGCGGCCAGTCGTCTCCACGGCGCTTCGCCGATGGCGATCGCCGCCCCCGCAAGACCAGCGGCCTTGAGGAAACTGCGTCGCGAAGGAGTGGCGAGGTTCATGAGCGGAGAGTGGAGCAAGTTGGCCGGCAGGTCACGCGCGGAGAAGCCCATGCGCGCTTTAGAGGCGCATCTGACAGGTGTACAGGGCACGCATAACCCTAATGTCCAATGAAGTTTCCGGGTTAGCCCGTGTGTTAGCGCGTGTAATTGCGTCGCTTTCAGTTCCCGGGCGCTCACCGCACTAGCCATTGGCTTTGGACTTCGCCGAGGCTGGCACCAGCGACGGGACAGGGCGTAGTTCCACGCGGAACTCATTGGCAATTACCAGCTTGACGCTCCCGGCGGCGAAAGCCATGATCAAGCCGTTGGTTAAGTCGTTGGGCAAAAACCCGCAACCCAGTCATCTATGACCAAGCGCGACCTCGTCATCCGCATCAGCAACGAAACCGGCCTCGTCCAGCAGCAAGTGCTTGATGTAATCCAGAAAACGCTGGATTACATCTCCGAATCCGTCGCCAACGGGCGCAAAGTGGAACTGCGCAACTTCGGCGTCTTCGAGGTGAAAGTGCGCAAAGCCCGAGTAGGACGAAATCCGAATGCGCCCGAAACCGACGTGCCCATCCCCGAGCGGGCTGTCGTGAAGTTCAAGCCCGGCAAGGAAATGCGCGAGGAAGTCATCAAGCTCACCTCAGAACAGGTCGCGGCGGCCGCAGCCGCGCAGGCCGAGGAGGAAAAGCAAAAAGGCAACGGCGAGCATCCTTGAGTTTCGACGCCCGGCTATTTCGCAGGGGCGCTCGTGCGGCAACGGGCGCCCTTTTTGTTTGCC
>CAZZAQ010000026.1:5275-11605 GCA_964652165.1 uncultured Bifidobacterium sp. | reverse complement strand
ACCGATGAGAACTGAGAGAGCATGTGGGAGTGGAGTAATGGAGTGGTGGAGTAATGGGACCTCCGCGCACGCCTCCCAATACTCCAATACTCCATCACTCCAGTCAGGGCGGAATGGGGTGCTGGAGTATTGGAGTGATGGGACCGGCGCGAGTCCGTCCCAATACTCCATTACTCCAACACTCCAGTCCTCCCATCACCCCATCACTCCACTACCCCGCTACTCCACTCCCTCCGCCCCCGCCTGATCCACCTATGGAACGCCTTCCCGCCTTCCGCGATTTTTATCCCGAACCGCTTCCGCACTCCGACGTGTGGAGCGCCGACGCCCGCCAATACATCTTCGACGCCTGGCGCCGCACCGCCCGCCGTTACGGGTTCCGCGAATACGACGGGCCGCCCCTCGAATCCCTCGAACTGTTCACCCGCAAAAGTGGCGCGGAGATCGTCGGCCAGCTCTACAACTTCACGGACAAAGGCGAGCGCGCCGTGGCCTTGCGCCCCGAGATGACCCCCACGCTGGCCCGAATGGCCGCGGCGCACGAACGCAATTACAAAAAGCCCATCAAGTGGTTCGCCATCCCGCAGCTCTTCCGCTACGAGCGCGCGCAGAAAGGACGCCTGCGCGAACACTTCCAGTTCAACGCCGACATTCTCGGGGAGACCGACCCCGCGGCCGACGCGGAGATCATCGCCCTGCTGATCGATTCGCTGCGCGCTCTCAAGCTGACCGAGGAGGATTTTGTCATTCGCCTCTCGAGCCGGCAGGCGTGGGCTCAGTTTTTCTCGGCCCGCTGCGCGGACCCGGAGCGGGCGTATGAGTTCTACCAGGCGATCGACAAGCTCGAGCGCGAGGACGAAACCGTGAGCCGTGACAAGCTCGGCAAGCTGGGTTTCAAGCTGGAAGAAGTGCGCGAGTTCATCGCCGCCAGCCAGCCGACGGCGGAGCTTGAGGCGGTGCTGAGAAATCTCGCCGCCCGCGGGCTGGGCGGCTTCGTGAAGATCGATTACAACGTCATTCGCGGGCTGGCGTATTACACGGGCGTCGTGTTCGAAGCGTTCGACCGCAAGGGCCAATTCCGCGCCATTGCCGGCGGCGGACGCTACGACAATCTCGTCAAGCTCATGAGCGGCGGCAAAGTGGACCTGGCGGCGCTGGGCTTCGGCATGGGCGACGTGGTGTTGTGCGAATTGCTCAAGGCCCGCGGGCTGCTCCCAAAGTTCGACGCGGGGATCGATGCCTTCGTGCTCGTCGAGGACGAATCGCTGCGCGCGGAGACGCTGAAGTTCATAGAGGAATTACGGACGGCGGGCTGCGCGGTGGATTACAGCTTCACGCCGCTCAAGCCGGACAAGCAGTTCAAGCGAGCCGTCGAGATGAACGCCTCGTTCACCTGCCGGCTCGAGCGCGCGGCCGACGGCGCGATCACGGCGCGCGTGAAGAATCTCAAGGACCGGAGCGAGCAGACCCTGGCGCTGGACGCGGCGGTTGACCTGCTCCGCGAGCCTCCCTCTTTCCCATCGGGGGAGAGGGCTGGGGTGAGGGGGCAGCCCTATACATAAGTCTTACTAATTATTCCCCATCCCTATCGGGCAAGTTTGATTTGGTTTGACCAGCCTTGACTGGGCTTGATCAGGTTTGACTGAGTTTGACCGCAGCAGCGGGAATCGCTGCGGCAACCCCGGGGTTGCGCGGAGCGCCGGACTCCGATTCGGCGCGTGCCGCAGCCTGACTCGCTCCGGGAACATTGGCGCCGTCGAACGGGTTGCCCGCTGCGCCACCCTCAAGCGTGGCGAAGCCAAAGAACTCGCGACCGCGCCGCCCCCCTCCGCCCCCGCCGCCACGCACCGGGCGGTGAGCACCGCAGCCAGCCAATTAGACAGCCCCAGGCCGTTTCGTTCAATCGAATTTCAAAACCTGCACCTTATCCTTGGCGAACACGAAGATTTCGGGATGGAGGTTGTTGCGCGATTTTGAAATCGCGGCCGACCATCCGGAGGCGCTTTGCCATAGCGGAGCCACCTTGTACACAGCCAATGCTTCGAGCCGGGCGTTCAACACATGCACTTTCAAATCGTGGGCGTGCCGCACGTTTCCCTCGCCTCGCGCCTGCCCGGGATTCAGTCCCTTGACCAGTTGCATCTGGTACGATGTCAGCACAATTTCCTTATCGGGTTTGCTGTCCAGGTTCGTGATGGCGACCAGTTCAAGGTCCACGAAGTTGAGGTTGCGGAACGGGCCATCAAGGTCTTTCCGCTGGGGAACGACGTTGGACCTACTCAGTCGCTTTAGGTTGGCATCGAGGATGTGAACGAATCCTCGATTGTCGGTAGCGATGATTTCGTTAGTGTGGTCGCCGTTGAGGTCTGCGCTCAAACAGCTCAACAGCCGTGCATGAGCGTCGTAAGCTCGGCCCGGCAAAGGGGCGCCCGTGGAGCGGTCCAATTGCACGATACGCCCCACTTCGTTGGTGAGGTAATCGCCAGCTGCTGTGATCCACGCCAGGAGTTCCTGCTGGCCGTCGGCCTCAAGATCAGTCACGAGTGGACGGGCGAAGGAATGGGCGTCACCCAATTGGCTTCGCCACAACACATCGCCGGTATCCGAAAAGGCATAGAGGTAGGAATGCAGATCATCCGAACCGTCGTCGGCGTGGATGTTGTTGTTCACTGCCCCGGTGCCCAGCAGCACTCCCTGCCTGCCCTTCGCGTCGAGTTGGAACAGAGCGACTTCGAGCACACTGGGGCCGACGAGATGCTGCCAACGCGGCGTCGCCGACAGCGACTGGGAGTCGAAGTCGAAGCAATAGAGGCCGCGCGGTTTGCCGTCATAACCAGTGTTCACCAAGGCAAGCACTTCCCGACGCCCATCGCCGTCCAGATCCGCTACGAGTCGGGCACGCAATTGCGTGACGTCGTGCTCACCGCCACGATGCGAAGAAACCGCGCCGATGGCTTGGAAGCCCCTCACGACCGAAAGATTCTGATTAAGGACGGCCAAATGCTGATTGGTGCTCTGCTGCGTCCATGAGAGGAGCACTTCGACCCGCCCGTCTTGTGCGTTTGTACCTGGCGCCCAAACATCGGCGACCAAGTCAACTTCGAGCCCCTGGATCCTTGATGCCCGGACGGAGTAACTGTCGATCTGTTCCCCTTGCAAAGAGAAAACAAGCAACTGGTCCTTCGCGGCGACGAATAACGCGGGCGTCTCAGCGTCGTGCCAGTTCCCGATCTTGGCTTGCTGCCAGTCCTGCACAGCGGGCGACGAAAAAGTGCGGACCTCTACCAGCCTGTGCCGCGGCCACACGGCCCAGACTCCGAGAACCAAGCCAACCAGAATCACGGCAGCGCCCAAAGGACGCGCCATTCGCCGGGCCGCGTTGGACCACGCCCGTCCCCGTGATCCGCGCGGCCGCTGCCCTTTGCACACGCGCTCCAGATCGGCAAGGACATCCCCCATGCTTGCATAGCGTTCGCGGAGTTCGCGGGCCATCGCATCTTCGGCGATTCTCGCGAGCGCCGGGGGTGCCTTCGGATTCGCGCTCAGGACTGGACGCGGCGGTCCCTCCCGAATCTGGTTGAGCACTTCCCTGGCTGTCCGCGCTGGGTACGGCATCTCGCCGGTGAGCATTTCGTAGAGCAGCCCTCCAAAGGCGTAAATGTCGCCGCGGGTGTCCTCCACTTCCCCGCGTGCGGCTTGCGGGGAAAGATAGGGCGCGGTGCCTTCCAGGTGAACGTCCTTTTCGTCAAGGAGGGAGGGGTTGAGCAACGAGCGTGCGAGACCGAAGTCACTCAGCCAGACGTGACCGCTGGAGTCGATGAGCACGTTGGAGGGCTTGATGTCGCGATGGATAATTCCCTTGCGGTGCGCGTATTGAAGTGCGGCGGCGATCTGAATCGCTACCGCCAGAATGAATTCCTCGTCCAGCGGCCGTCCCGGCTGGATTCGTCTGGCAAGGCTGCCAGCCTCAACGAAGGGCATGACGAAGTACGGCCGTTCCTTCGCCGCGCAGACCTCGGTGGCCGGCAGGATGTGGGGATGCTGAAGACGCCGCATGTGCTGCGCTTCATTGAGGAAGTAATGCACCGCGCGAGTTTCGTGAATCAGCTCCGGCCGCAAGAGCTTGATCGCCACCTGCGTCGCGGTGTCGGGATCACGCGCCAGGAAGACGATGCCCATGCCGCCCGCGCCCAGGACGCGCACGATCTCAAAACGGTCCAAAGTCGCCAGCAGGCCCGGCCGGGTGGGCGCGTGCATCATCCCGCTGTGGATCAACTCGCCGATGGTGCCGCCGAAGTGGGAAGCTGGCAGGCCAGTTGAGTCAGGAGTTGGTTCGTCCGCGTTCATGGGAGATTCTCCGGTGCCTTCGGACATGTCAGTGCAACTTGTTTGACGAGAGGGAAGCCCGTGCTTGTTCGATCAAGCCTTTGGCCGTCTGATCAACCCAGGGCTGGTCCGCCACCCACTGAAATCCCCGCAACAACTCGGCGTTGCCCAATTCAGTGATTCGCTTTCTGCAGCGCAGCAAGGCCACCGCGATGGTGAGGTAGTACAGGACCGCCGCGATGGACCGTGGCAACGGCCCGGCCCGGTCCTCCATGTTGGCGCGAGCGTAGTCCTTGGTGAGCCGGAGCAATTCCAAGGGTGGATGCGGATGCTGGAAAAGCTCACTCAGACTTTTCACCACCAGCCCTTCCGCTTCGCTCAGAGTCCGGAGTTGGCCAGCCAGACCCGGCGGCAGGCCGCCCAAGTCGAACTGGACCGGAGCCTTCAATCGGTGGCCCAGCATCGCGGCCAGTTCCTGCGGCTGCCAGACTTCGGGCTGGTCCGGATCCAAGGCCATGAGTTCGGCCAGTCGTCGCGTATCCTTCGCTCCGACAGTGTCAGATGAATCCTTCATACAGTTGTTCTCTTTACGGCTTTATGCCGCCGGCCCGGCGATCTTGCGCGGCTTGCCGTCAGACCGGCAGCCGTTCACCAGCGTTCGCCAGGATCGACTTCAGTTCGCGAAACTCGGCCTCGACCTTCGCCGGATCGCCTTCGTATTCACCGATCTGTTCCTTCAGAATCCGGATGAACTTTCGCTTGGCCGTGGTCAACGCGTTGGAAAGTTGTTCGACGGATGCGAACTTGAACCGCTGTATCAACTCCTCGTAGCTCACCTTCTCAGCGCCTTCGAGGATGGGCAACAACAGGCGAAACCGGAACACGCCCCAGACCTCTTCCTGGTTCCTGGCCCGACATTCAGCCTCCATCAGCCGAATCGTTTGGGTCATCACCGCGCGCGCCCAATCCTCGTCGAAGGTGTTCGCCGGAGTGTGCGCACAGCCGTCCAACTCCGCTTCGGAGAGATCAGCGAACGAGGCCCAGCCGCCTTTGGGTCGGCGTTTCAGGCGCGCTTCGTTGCGGGCCTTTTCCTTCACGAACGTCACCAGCGAGGTGAGCAGAAACGACCGGAATCGGCCCCGCTCCCTGGCGGCGCGTCCGATCAACCGTTTCACCATCACCTTGTCGTGAACGAAATCGTGGAGCAAGTCCTCGGCGTCGGTCGAAGGCAGCCCCACCCGGCGCGTCAGGTGAGTCAGCAGAGGGCCGCGGTATTTTGACAACAGTGCGTTCAACGCCCTTTGGCCGGCTTCCCTCTCCGGCTGGCTCGCGCGCACCACTTCCGACCAGATCGTGGTGGTGAAGCGGGATTGGGGCAGGTCGTCGTTCATCATGGCGCCAAGCTGGCCCGCCGCCGCGCGGGAAATGATCTTCCATCGAAGCAAGATTTTTCCCGGCGCGGTGTACAGCCAGATGAACAAAAACGCAGCCATCGCGCAAGAGCGAAACTCATCGGCCAAGAGCCTGCCTCCGTGTGGAGGAAGACATGAAGTCGAAGCGTCGTGGCTCAAACCAAATCAAAAACATCAATGAACACTCGACCACTCAAATCTTTGACTCTGCCGGCTCTGTTGGCGGGGCTGATCTCTTCTGCCGTCAATTTGGCGGCGGCAGATGCCAACACTCTGGCCCTCTACGACTTCAACGAGCCTGGCGGCTCCATCATCAGTAACGACTGCCCTCGTGGGATGTGGGACGGCACGCTCGAGAACGGAGCGACCAGGACTAACATCTCCGTGTGCGGTCCCGGCTCATCACTCTTCCTGGATGGCGTGAATGACTACGCTGCCATTGCGCCCGGTGCGCCCGGTCTCCTCAACGATCTGCCACAAGGCACCGTCGAAGCGTGGATCTGGCCGGCAAGCTTCGTGCCCAATTTCGGTACGCCTGTCATATCCAAAGGAGACACCATTCTGACCCAGTTCGCGCTGTTCGTTGCCGCCG
>CAZZAQ010000026.1:0-5265 GCA_964652165.1 uncultured Bifidobacterium sp. | reverse complement strand
TCGGTTCATGGAGGACAGGGCTTGGACGGCCTCACTTGTCCCACTACGATCCCCTTGCGCACCTGGACTAAAGTGGCCGTGACTTGGAACGGTGAGGTCCGCAAACTTTACGTCAACGATGTGTTGGTGTGCCAGGGACCGTCGACGTTCATCCCGCCGAATCACGATGGGAATCCCGTGCAGATCGGACGGCACAATCACAGTGCGGGGCCATTCTACTTCCACGGCCTCATCGAAGACGTGAAGATCAGCGACGTGGCGCGGGAGTTTTCCCCGCCCGTGTTGCCCGTGTTCTTCCCGGGCAACGGGCACTACTACTGGGTCTTCACGAATCGGATGTCCTGGACGCAAGCCGTGGTGTTTGCAGCGTCACAGACTTACAACTGCCGTCCCGGCCATCTGGCCACGATCACGTCTCAAGCGGAGAACGACTTCGTTGCGTGTCTCATCCTTGGCCACTACGCGTGGATTGGCGGCTTTCAGGATCCCAATGGCGCGGAGCCGGCCGGTGGCTGGCGGTGGATCACGGGTGAGCGGTTCACCTACACGAATTGGAACTCTGGCGAGCCAAACGATGGCCTGCCGCCCGGCACCCACGACGTCATGCAACTGTACGGGCGGAATTCCCTGTTCTACGGCAGATGGAACGATTTGAGCGACACGCCTGAGGCCGCGGACGTGTTCGTTGTTGAGTTCGAGCCACTGGAAGTGTCCATCGAGGTTTCCCAAGTCGAGGTGTGCTGGAACTCGCTGGCGAACAAGGTGTACCAGGTGGAATACTGTTCAGACCTGACGACCAACATGTGGACTGCACTTGGCTCTCCCGTGGCCGGAACCGGTGTCATCATGTGCGTCACGGATTCGACTCGTCCTGGTTCGCAAAAGTTCTACCGCGTTCGTGAGTTGCCATGAACTAGGCATTCGGCAAGCCGCCGAAAACGGCCTGCCCGCGACATACGCTCCCCGCCTGGCCTTTGCCGACCGTGAGGTCGCGAGCTGGCTCCGGGGCGTGCGTCCCGCGACCTCACCAGCCTGTGTGAAAACTCCAAAACGGCATTCTGGAAAAGCGAAAAAAGGGTCGTCGGGACCCTCGCCGTTTGGAAAAACGCGTCATATTGAAAATTAGGAGGTCGATTTTTCGGCTCCTTTCCGCGATCGGGAGTTTTCGCACAATCTATCACGGTCGCAGCTACAGCCTTGAGATCTTCTCCAGCAACGCCGTCGTCGATTGGCCCGGCACGCCGGGCAGGACGACGACCTTGCCACCCAACCGTTCGACGAGGCGGCGTTCGTCCTGGTTGATGGTGTCGATCGTGTAGTCGCCGCCCTTGGCGTAAACGTCGGGCCGGACCAATTCAAGGAACTGCATCGCCGTCGGTTCGCGAAAGATGCAAACGCCATCCACGCACGCCAGCGCGGCCAGCACGAACGCGCGGTCGTCCTCGGAATGGATCGGCCGGCCGGGGCCTTTGAGGTTGCGCACGCTCGCGTCGGCGTTGAGACCGACGAGCAGCGCGTCGCCCTGTTCGCGCGCGGCCTGGAGGTACGCGACGTGACCGCGATGGAGCAGGTCGAAGCAGCCGTTGGTGGCGACCAGCTTGCGCCCCGCCGCGCGCAATGCGGCGCGCCAGGCGGGGAGTTTGTCCCACGGAATGACGTTCTCGTCCGCGTTCATGGGGCCGGATGATGGGTCGTGAACGGAGCGGGAGGCAACGAAGAATCGGCAGTCTAAATCCACACCTGGTTTCGGACAGCAGGCTTCAACCACGAATGGACACGAATTGACACTAATGGGAATCAGCGGATGGAATACACGGATTGCACAGATTGACACGGATTCTTTCCATGAAAATCCGTGAAATCCGTGTCTGCACCATTCGTGTCAATTCGTGTCCATTCGTGGTTGAAATAATCAGGTGAGAATCAGGCGCCCGGCTTCCCGCTTGCCAAGCCCGCCGGCCCTCCGCATGTTCGGCCCATGCAATCGCACGAATTGCTGCGCGAAGTCTTCCAGCGGACCAGCCCCAAGCAGGTATCGAGCGACCTCGGGCTGTCGTTGTCGCTCATCTACAAATGGGCCGAGCCCCCCGACAACGCCGCGGGCAGCGGTTCGAGCAATCCGCTGGACCGCATCGACGCGCTGTTGCGCTCGACGAACGACCCACGCATCGTGCAGTGGCTGTGCGAGCGGGCCGGAGGGTTTTTCATCCGCAATCCCAAAATGCACAATCCGCATCCCGACTACCTCATCCCGGCGACCAATGAGATCATTCAGGAGTTCGCGGACCTGCTGGCCGTTATCGCCAGCGCCGCGGCCGACAGCCATGTCTCCACGGAGGAATCGCGCAAAATCCGGGCCCGCTGGGAGGAATTGAAGGGGGTGACCGAGACGTTCGTGCGCTGCTGCGAGGAAGGGAACTTCCGTCCGCTCAAGGACAAGCCGCCGGCGCTGCACCCGGCGCCCAGGGCTTGAGTCAGTAATCAGTGATCCTTTTTTGCTTCAACCAAAGCGCTGGATTTGCGTTAATATGGCCGTTCGATGAAACACGTTCAGGTCCGCCTACTCCGGACGCTGGCGCTTGCGCTGGCGTGCGGCCTTCCGGTGCGCGTCCAGTCCACCGGCGGTGGCTCGGGCCACTCACTGCCTGAGGGCTACAACGAGAACTTCGCCCGCGCGCCCTATGTCCAACTCGCCACGCCGACCTCCATCGTCATCGTGTGGCGGACGGAAGGGCCGATCGATCCGATCGTTCAGTTCGGCCGGCTGCCAGGAAAACTGGACCAAGCGATAGGCTCTACGTCCATCGTCACGCGCGTCGCGCTCACGACGAATCGGACGGAGTTGGCGAAGCTGCTTGCCGCCAACGCGCCGGTGCTGCGTCTGCCCCGGTTGCACAGCGCGCCCGTCGGGCTTTACCAGTATGAGGCGCATCTGCTCGGGCTGACGCCGAACACACGCTACTTTTACTCGATTTTCGATGGCAAAACTCGATTGGCAGGTGGGGACCCGAGCTACCATTTCACGACTCATCCTCTGAAAGGGCAGGCCAAGTCAGTGCGCTTCTGGGTGGTGGGCGATTCGGGCACCGGCCGCGAGACGCAATACAACGTCCACAGCTCCATGACCAAGTTCGTGGCGCGGGACCGTCGGCCGCTCGACTTTTACCTGCACCTGGGCGACATGGCGTACACGCGCGGCCGGGACCCGGAGTTCCAATCGCGCTTCTTCGAGGCCTACGATACGACGTTGCGCAACACGGTTTGCTGGCCGACGATGGGCAACCACGAGGGCGGCACTTCCAAGGGCACCAATGGGGTCGGCCCGTACTACGACGCTTACGTGCTGCCGACCCGCGCCGAGGCCGGCGGTCTGGCCTCGGGCACGGAGGCGTATTACTCGTTTGATTACGGGCGGGTCCATCTCATCTGCCTGGATTCGCACGATCTGGACCGAAAACCGACCGGGATCATGGCCCGCTGGCTGACGATGGACCTGCAGCGAACCAAGGCCGACTGGATTATCGCCTACTTCCACCATCCGCCGTACACCAAGGGCAGCCATAACAGTGACCGCGAAAAGCAACTCATCGAGATGCGCACGCACATCATGCCCATCCTCGAGTCGGGCGGCGTCGATTTGGTGCTGACCGGCCATTCGCACATTTACGAGCGTTCGATGTTGATGAACGGCGCATACGAGACGCCCACGGTGGCCGAGGGGTTCATCTTCCAGGACCACGAGGGCGATCCCAGGAAGGACGGCCCTTACCGTAAAAGCGCCGGCATTACGCCCAACAATGGCACCATCCAGATCGTCGCCGGGCATGGCGGCACCACCCTCGGCCGCAAGGGCACAATGCCAGTCATGCGCAAGATCATCGTCGAACACGGCTCGTGTATTATTGACATCAACGGTGACACGCTGCGCGGAACCATGATCAACAAGCTCGGCGAAGTGCGCGACGAATTCGCCGTCGTCAAGCGCGGCCGGGTCCGCCAGGAGCGCCTGCTCAATCCCTGGCAACAGGAGGAGGCCTGGAGGCCAACCAAGTCGCCCAGCGGCGAGCCCGCCGCCGAGCCGCCGGAGGATTACATCGCGGCCATCCCGAGATACTCGGAGTGGGAGTACGTGGGCGGCAAGGATCCCGGCTCGAAGTGGACCGAGCTGAACTTCGTCCCCGAAGGCTGGAATCGAGGCCAGGCGCCATTCGGTTACTCCTATCCCGAGGTGCGAACGGTGCTCGACGACATGAAGAACAGCTACCAGCGCATCTACCTGCGGCACGAATTCGAGATCGAGCAGGCCGACTACATCGCCGAGCTCGGGCTGATGATCAATTACGACGACGCCTTCATCGCTTACCTCAACGGCAAGGAAGTGCTCCGGAAGGGCGTCGGCAAGGGGGCGGGCAAGGACGCCCAACAAATCAAGACCCACGAGGCCAACAAGCACTCCTACTACCCGCTCAAGGATTTCGAGAAATACCTCCGTAATGGTCGAAACGTCCTCGCCATCGAGGGCCACAACAAGACCCTCGACAGCCCCGAATTCCTCATCGACGCGTATCTGCTCGTCGAAGACTGATCCTGTGATTTACGATTTACGATTTGCGATTTGCGATTTGCCCACCGGGTGGCGGCGGTGCCTGATTCGGGTAGCTGCGACCGTGAGGTCGCAGGCTGAATTCCCAACCGGGCATGAAAACGACGCCAATGCTCGACGTTCTGCGCCCTCGTCCCGCGACCTCACGGTCGCAGCTACGCTAAGCAACTACTGTCGCCGCGCCGTGGCGTGCTTTCTTTTGGCCGGGTGCCTGCCGTTGCCCGCTCCCGCTCACGACAGTCCCGAGCATGTCGTGGAGCGCCTTACCGCCCGCATGAGGGAGCAGGGCAGGTCCGCGGAACTGCTTTGGCGCCGGGCCACCGAGCATCGGGAACTCGGTGCGCTCGATTCCGCGGCCAGCGACTTGCGCGAGGCGATTGCGTTACAGCCTGAGTTCCTGACCGCCCGGGCTGATCTTGGCCGGGTCCAACTCCGGCAGGGAAAAACGGCCCTGGCCCTGGAGACGTTGAATGAAGCCGTTTCAGCAGCCAGTGACGAACCGTCCCGCGCCCCGCTGTTTCTCACGCGCGCCGAAGTTCACGCCGACCGCGGAGAGCTGGCAGCCGCCGCTGCGGATTGCGAGCGGGCCATCGGGGCGTGTCCGGCCCCGGAACCCGACTGGTATCTCCTTCGCGGCCAGATTCTCCTGCGCCTCGGCAAGG
>CAZZAQ010000025.1:12629-15093 GCA_964652165.1 uncultured Bifidobacterium sp. | reverse complement strand
GGCGAGGCGCGCGTCCAGTGCTGGCTATACCTGCTCGACAAGAGCGGGGCGAAGCCCCCCGCGCCGCTCGGCACCAAGTGCAGCGAAGGTCCAGCCGTTTCGCGCAAACGCATGCACGTCGCATGGACGCACGTCGCCGCGGAGTATCCCGACGAGATGCCCGCCGGCAGCTCGCGGATGCTCGAGGCGGACCTTGTCCTCGAAGAAGGAAAGCCGAAGCTTGCCAACCAGAAGCTCATCATCGACAGCCGCGACCTTCCGTTCCGCTGCACGATGGAGACGCAGAACTTCCGTCCGCCCGACGAGAAGGAACTCACCTTCAGCGCCTACGGTTTTCAAGGGACCGACGTGGCCGGCATCGACCTGGTCACGAAGAAGGTCGTCAACTACTCCAATTCGCCCGGCCAATACGACGAGCCGGAGGGCGTTTTTCCCGACGGACATTTCACGCTCGTCGAGTGCGACAAACAAAACCTCAAAGGCTCCGGCAACGTTGACTTGTGGAAACTCAAGCTCGACGGCAGCGCCGCCTACGAACGGCTCACGCACTTCAGCGATTATCCCGGCTATAAGGCCTCGAACCCGATCGTGAGCGACGACGGCAAGTTCATTGCATTCCAGATGGCGAAGTCGCGCGAAGCCGCCGGCGTCGGCCACGGCATTTTTGTTTACGACATCGAAATGGCGAAGCAGGCGAAGCCGTGAGGGAGCAAAATCTGGTCAGTTCCAGTCGGGCGGAATCAGATTTATGGGACGGAACGGTCGGATCGGACGCATTTTCGGTCAGAGCTTGGATTGCGGCTGAGCCCCGGAGGAGGCGGTCTTCATCCGCTCGAACTCCGCGGCGGTTTTGTCGGCGCGAGATTGC
Source organism: uncultured Bifidobacterium sp. (assembly GCA_964652165.1). GTDB lineage: Bacteria > Verrucomicrobiota > Verrucomicrobiia > Limisphaerales > JADJPG01 > DASTLJ01. Next base: position 14,225 of record CAZZAQ010000025.1, on the reverse strand, counting down.
TCGGCGGCCAATTCAACACCGCATTTCTTGATTGCGGCTTCGCTCTCCTTGAGGGCGGCGGAGACTGATCTAAGTTCGGTCCGCAATCGGGTCTTCGTCGCGGAGTCCTTCGCCGCGGCGAGGTCACTGTTCAACTTCTTCAACTCGTCTTGTTTTGCAGCGAGCGCACCTCGCAACGCCTCCAGCTCGCGCTTCTTTGCCGCCACATTTTCCCTCGCGCGGAACGCCTCAGCCTGGGCCTGGGCGCGAACCAGGCGGGCGAGCGTGGCGCGCGCCGCGGCCAGCTCCACGGCGGGATCCGGCGGCGCTCTCGATGGGTTGTCGCGGAACGAAGCGGCTTCCCGGGTCTTGGCTTCAAGCTGGAGCGTCGCGGTGTTGGTCGCGGCGCGGGCCGCTTCGCGTGCGGCGCGGGCGGCGGCGAGTTGCCCGTCAATGTCGGCGGGGGGATTCGCCGTGGTCGCGAGACTCTTGAGGCGGACGACTTCGCGGGCTTTGGAGGCGAAGTCAGCCTGTGCGTTCGTAAGTGCGGCCCGGGCTGTTTCCAATTCATCCCTGGCTTTTGTGGCCGCCGTTTCTTCGGGCCGGGACGGGGCGGGTTTGTCGCCGTGGGCGGCCAATTCCTCCACGCGTCGCTGCGCCGCCGCCAATTGGTCGGGCAGCAGCGGTGGGTTGGCGTCCAATTCTCCAAGGCGCTTGCCGTTGGAGGCGTTCCAGACGGCCACGCGACCGGCGAAATCCGTGGCGATGAGCCGGGCGCCATCGTGGCTGAAGGTACAGCGCAGCGCCGTCTCGCCAAAAAACTCGCACGACTTGAGCTTCGAGCCGTCTGCGCTCCAGGTCGTCACTGCGCCGTCTCGTCCGCAGGTGACGGTGTTGCCCTCGTGCGAAAAAGCGACGCACATTGCGCCCGTGCCGTGGGCGTTCCATGTCCTGGCCTGCTTGCCTTCGCTGGTCTCCCAGAGCTTCACGGAGCCGTCCTCGCTCGACGAGGCGACGACCCTCGAATCATCGCGCCAACTCAGCGACGTGACTGCCGTCTTGTGTCCCACCGTGGTGAACAGTTCCTGGCCGTTGTCCGGGTCCCAGATAACGACGCCTCCGTTGCGGTCGGCAGTGGCCAGAAACTCGCCGTTGGGGCTGAAGGCCACGGCGGTCACCCAGTCGGTGTGCTTTTTGAGCTTGTGCTCGGCCTCACCCGTTTTGGTGGAATGAATCTTCACGAGCCGCGACGGACCGCCGAGGGCGACCTTCGATTGATCCAGGCTGATGTCGGCGGCCAGGACGGTGTCATACTCCTCGCCGAGGGTCGCGACGCGTTCGCCCGATTCGACATTCCAGAGGACCACGCGGCCGGACTTCGCGCCGTGGCCGCCGGCGGCAAGCAACAACTTACCGGAACGGGAGAATCTGAGGTCCCACGGCTGGCCTTCGCCGAAGGGCATGATGCCGGCGAGATCCAGATTCGTCGTGTTGAAAAGGAGAACCTGCTTCTGTCCCGCAATGGCCACGAGCGGCGCCCATGGGCTGGCGGCCAGGCCGGTGATTGCCGTGCCGCGCTTTGCGTGCACGACGGGTTCGATGGGCAGATCCACAGGC
>CAZZAQ010000025.1:7108-12619 GCA_964652165.1 uncultured Bifidobacterium sp. | reverse complement strand
CGGGTTTGCCAGCGGAGGAAACCTTCATGGTCAAATCGACGGACGGCCTGGCCGCCGCGACGGCCTTGGAGCCGGTGGTTTCGAGCAGCCCGCCGGCGATCCACTTCTTGAACACGTCGAGGTCCTTGTCCGCCAGCTTCGGCTTCTTGGGCGGCATGGTGGGTTCTTCGGCGTGGGTGATGGCCTTCCAAAGCTTGCTGGAATCAGGGCTGCCCGCCGCAACGATCGCGCCCGAGCCGCCGCCTTTGAGCAGCGTATTGTACGAAGTCAGGACGAGGTCGCCCTTTTTCTTGTCCGGATTGTGGCAGTTGGCGCAATGCTGCTCGATGAGCGGCAACAAGTGGTCGGTGTAGGTGACCTTTTCCTGCGCTCGGGCGACGCAGAGGCCGGCGAGCAGCGCGCCCGCGAGGCGCACGGCTCGCGAGGACGCTCGCCCCACCACGCTGCCGAGAAGCACGCCCGCGAGGCGCGCACCACGGGAAACCACAAGCCAGCGCATCAACTTCATGTCTGCTCGAATGGTATTACAGACGCGAGACCCGGCCAAAAGCCTCAATTTTTGAACTCACGGTTGCACATTTCCCGCCGATGGGTAAGCTGGCTGACGTGAAATGGCTCAAGACAATCCTGGTGATGGCCGTGCTGGCGTTCTGGTTGCCGGCAACGAACCATTGCCGGCTTGAGCTCATTCCAGGCCTGGAATTCCTCGCCTGCTGCGGCCACTCCGAAGACGAGCAGGCCAGCGAGCACCACCAAAACGAATGTGCCGACGACTTGTGCGCGCAAGTCGAGGATGGACTCTACAAGGCCGAGAGCAACCAGGTCGTCGTTGAGGCGCCACCTGCCTCCCTCCCTGGTTTTCTGCCGGCGCTGCTGGAACAAGCGCCGAGCCCTGAACGGGCCGGCCCCTTGCGACTGGATGCCTCCCCGCCGGAACTTCCCAAGACCTGGCAGTTTTCCTTCCGCGCCGCGGCGCCGCCGCGCGCTCCCTCCCTCGTTTCCTAAGCAGTCCCTCGCGGGACGCCCTCCATGGTCGTGGTGTGCCCGCACACCGCGAAGCTCTTATTCGCTGTTCTTCTGTCTGGTCCCGGTTTGCTTATGAAACAATGCTCTTTCTGGAAATGGCTCTCTCTGGCTGCGCTGGTAAGCGCGGCGTCGAACGCCTGTGGCGCCGACGAAGTGACCGCGGCGAACACCAACGCAGTCACTCTCGGTGCGCTCGTGGCCGAGGCGCTGGAACGAAATCCTGAACTCAAATTCTACCAGGCCGAGATCGCTGCGGCGAAAGCCGGACGCAAGTCGGCTGGTTTGTGGTCAAACCCGGAACTCAGCGGGTCCGTTGGCCAAAAATCCGTGCGTGACCGGGGCTTCAGCGCGGAAGGCGTGGCATGGTCGGTTTCGGTCGCGCAGCCCTTTGAGTGGCCGGGGCGCATCGGACTGCGCAAGGCCATCGCCAATCGTGACGTGGAGTTGGCCGAACTGGGACTTCATCGCTTCAAGGTCGCGCTCGCGGCGCGGATGCGCCTGCTGGCCTACGGGCTGTTCGCCGCGCAAGAGAAGGCCGGCGCCGCGGGCGAAGTGGCCGAACGCTTTCAGGCGTTGCGCGAAGTGCTGGTGCAACGCGACCCGGCGGGGCTGACGCCGCTGCTGGAAACGCGAGTCATCGAAGCGACGGAGTTGGCCATGCAACGCAGGGCCAGCCAGGCAACACTAGCCACGCAAGCCGCGTTGCTGGAATTGAACAAACTGCGCGGCCTTCCGCCGGACGCACACCTGGCGTTTCGTCCGGCGGAGAACGTCGGGACGCTCGTCGCGATGGCGCGGACGAACAATTTTGAGTTGCGCCTGCGCGCCGTGGAACTGGCGCAACAAGGCTTCCGGGTCGAGTTGGCGAAGAACGAACGGTTTCCGGCCCTCTCGGTCGGACCGTCCATCTCCGAGGAACGCGCGGATGGCCGCCAGCGCATCATCGGCGTGGGCGTGTCGCTGCCGCTGCCGTTGTGGAACCGGAACACCGCGAACATCGAAGCCGCCGCAGCGCGGCAGATGCAGGCGGAAGTTTCGCTCAATGTCACGGAACGGGAAATCCAGCGCAAGGTGGTCGAAGCCGCGCTGACCTACGAGACGAAGCTGCGCGAGATGGCCAAGTGGCGGCCCGATTCGGTGGAGTATTTCCGCGAAGCCGCGGAGGTGGCCGACCGTCATTATCGCCTCGGCGCGGTGCCGGTTTCCACCTACGTCGAATTGCAGAAGCAATATCTCGAGGCCGTCGAGGGTTTGTTGGATACGAAGAGGGAAACGCTGGAAGCGGCACAAAATTTGGAACTGCTCACCGGGCTGCCGCAACCGCTGGCGAGGACGACAGAAAAGGAGAATGAAAAATGAAGCCGTTCAAACACAAAGCAAACTGGCTCCTTGTCACCACGCTGGCGTTCGCCTTGGCGGGTTGCGGGCGGAAGGAAGGCGCCATGAAAGGCGGCCACGGCCGTCAAGACGAACCGGGCGTGTCCTTCAGCGCCAAGTCCGGCCTGCGGGTGACGCCGGAGACGGGGAAGTTCATTGGCCTGGTCGTGGCGGAGGTCGAGGAACGGAAGGTTGCAGCCGTGCTGCGGTTCGCGGCCTTCGTTTATCGAGCGGGGAAGGAAGGGCAGTATGCCTCCACGCTGCCCGTTTCCTCGACCACGACGTTCGCCAGCGCCGTGCTCGGATCATCAGACGCCGCGCTGCTGCACGAGGGGCAACGTGTGATGACCGAAGCGGAAAGCGTGGGAATGTTCCCCGGACAAGTTACGGCAGTGAACCGCCACTTCGCCAAGGCTGCCGGCCAAGTCGAGGTGCTGCTGGCCATTACGGATGAACAGGCGAGGCTGGCCAAGGGCGCTTTCCTCACCGTGAGCGTGCCACTGGGCGGAGAAAAGTCCGTGGCGAGCGTGCCGCGCTCTGCCCTCTTGCAGACGACCGAAGGGCACTTCGTTTACACCGTGAGCGGCGAACGGTTCGTCCGCGCGCCGGTCAAGCTCGGTGTTGTTAATCATGAATTTGCCGAAGTGACGGACGGGCTTTTCGAGGGCGACAAAATCGTCGTCAACCCGGTGATGACCCTTTGGATGGCGGAGCTTCAATCCATTCGCGGCGGCAAGGCGTGCGCCGACGGCCACTGACATATGCTGAGGCGCCTTCTGGAATTGTCGTTGCGGCAGCGCGCCACAGTGTTGCTGGCGACGGGCATTCTCATCGCCGTCGGTATCTGGTCCGCTCTCCGACTTCCGGCGGACGCGGTGCCGGACATCACCCGCCCGCAGGTCCAAATCAACACCGCCGTCGTCGCGCTCGCGCCAGAGGAGATCGAAAAGCTGGTCACGTTTCCCATTGAAAGCGAAATGGCGGGTTTGCCTGGCATGCTGGAACTGCGCTCGCTCTCCAAGTTCGGCCTATCCCAGATTACGATGACATTTCGCGACGGCGTGGACATCTATCGCACGCGCCAACTGGTCAGCGAGCGGTTGTCCGGCGTGCTCGACGAATTGCCGCCGGCTCTGACACCCAAGCTCGCTCCTATCGCCACTGGTCTCGGAGAGATTTTCTATTATGCGGTCGAATTCACGGACGCCGCAACGAACAAGCCTGCATCGCGGCAGGAGCAACTGATGGCGCTCAAGCTCATTCAGGACTACCAAATCAAGCCGATGCTCCGCACTACGCCGGGCGTCGCGGAGGTCAACACAAGCGGCGGCTACGACAAACAAATCGTCATCCAACCCGACCCGGCACGGTTGGCCAGCGTGGGGATGTCGCTGTCCGACCTGGCTGAGCGCATCGGGGAAAACACCCGCAACGCGGGCGGCGGCATGGTCGAAATCGGCGGCGAACAAATCGTCATCCGCGCGAACAGCCGCGTGACGACGACGGGTGAGATTTCCAAAACACCGCTCAAATTCGGCGGCAGTGTGAACCCCCTGCTTGTGAGCGATGTCGCGACGGTGGGCATCGGCCACGCCTTCCGGACTGGTGCCAGCACCGAGCAAGGCGAGGAAACTCTCGTCGGCGCGGCCATCATGCTAACGGGGGAAACATCACGGTTGGTCGCCCGCGCGGTGCGCGCCAAGTTGATGGAGATTCAGAACAAGTTGCCACACGGCGTGCGCGTGCGTCCACTCTACGACCGAGCCGAGCTGGTCAACGCAACGATTAGCACCGTGGAAAAGAACCTCAGCGAAGGCGCGCTGCTCGTGGTGGTCATCCTGTTGCTTCTCCTCGGCAACTGGCGGGCGGCGCTGATCGTGGCACTGGCCATCCCGCTTTCGATGCTCGTCGCCATGACGGGCATGGTGCGGCTTGGATTGTCCGGCAACCTGATGAGCCTGGGCGCGATTGATTTCGGACTCATCATTGATGGCGCGGTGGTGATGGTGGAAAACATCGTCCGCCATCTCGGCGAGAAACAGCATAAACTGGGACGGCTGCTCACCGTCGAAGAACGCGCGCGTGAAGTCCTGTGCTCCGCGAAGGAAGTCGCCCGTCCGATGTTTTTCGGGGTGCTCATCATCACGCTGGTCTATGTGCCGATTTTCTCGCTGCAAGGCATCGAGGGGAAAATGTTCAAGCCGATGGCCGTGGTCGTGATGCTCGCGCTTGGCGGCGCGCTGGTGCTGGCGTTGACCCTCATGCCCGTGCTTTGCTCGTGGCTGCTCGGCGGGGGCATTGCGGAAGGCGACAACTGGCTGGTGCGGTTCTGCAAAGGGCGTTACGCGCCGCTGCTGGACTTTGGTTTGCGGTTCCGTTGGGCGGTCGTGGCGCCGATGCTGCTGGTATTTGGCGCGTCGCTCTGGCTGTTCACGCGGCTTGGCGCGGAGTTCATCCCGCAACTGGACGAGGGCAGCATCACGTTGCAATTCATCCGCAGCAGCAGCGCGGGGCTGGAAGCGTCCGTGGACATGCAGCGCAAGTCCGAGCAAGTGCTGAAAGCCGAGTTCCCGGAAATTCGCGAACTGTTCGCGCGCATCGGCACGGCGGAAATCGCGCTCGATCCGATGGGACCCAACGTGGCCGATACCTACGTGATGCTGCAACCGCCGGAGCAGTGGCGGAGGGTGGACGGGCGCCGCATCACAAAAGCGCAACTCGCCGAACTCATGCGCCGGTCGCTCGCCGAGAAGGTGCCAGGGCAGGCTTACCTGATTTCGCAGCCGATTCAGATGCGGTTCAATGAAATCATGGCCGGCGCGCGGGCCGATTTGGTCTGCAAAATTTACGGCGACAGTTTCGAGGAGCTGGAACGGCTGGCCGGGGAAGTCCGCGCGGTATTGCAGGTTCTTCCTGGCGGCAAGGAAAGCGAGTTCGACGCGATTGGCCGCGTGCCGATGTTGGAAATCACGCCCGACCGCGACGCGCTGCGTCGTTACAACGTCCATGCCGAGGACGTAAACCGCGTGGTGGAAACGGCGCTGGCCGGCGCGCACGTCGGCACGCTCATCGAAGGCAACCGGCGCTTCCCCATTGTCGTGCGGCTGG
>CAZZAQ010000025.1:0-7098 GCA_964652165.1 uncultured Bifidobacterium sp. | reverse complement strand
CACGGACGATGGCGGACTGCTCACGCTCGGCCAAGTGGCGAGCATCAAGACCGTGGAACAGGTTGGCACCATCGCGCGCGAGAATACGCAACGCCGCGCGGCCATTCTCGTGAATGTTCGCGAACGCGACACGGCGGGCTTCGTCGAAGAAGCGACGCGGGCGATTCGTGAACAGGTGAAGTTCGGGGAAGGTTACTACTTCGAGTTCGGCGGACAGTTCCGCAACCTCGTCGAGGCTCGGCAACGGCTGGGGGTTGTCGTGCCGTTGGCGCTGGCGCTCATCTTCGTGCTGATTTTCTTCGCGCTCGGCAGCGTGCGCCAAGTGCTGCTTGTCTATACGGGCATCCCGCTAGCCGTCACCGGCGGCATTGTGGCGCTGTGGCTGCGGGGGATGCCGTTCACCATTTCGGCGGGCGTCGGCTTCATTGCGTTGAGCGGCGTGGCCGTGCTCAACGGCCTCATCCTGATCAGCTACTTCAACACTCTGCGCGAACAAGGCCGCGCCGTTCACGACGCCGTGAAGGAAGGCGCGCTGACCCGCTTGCGGCCCGTGCTGATGACGGCGCTCGTGGCCAGCCTTGGCTTTGTGCCAATGGCGATTTCAACCGGCGCGGGTGCGGAAGTGCAACGCCCGCTGGCGACGGTCGTCATCGGCGGAATCATCACTTCGACTTTCCTCACGCTCGTCTTGCTGCCGGTGCTGTACGAGTGGCTAGAACGAAAGCGCAAGACGGCGGACGATTTGCCGAAGGAGAGTCCTCCTGATGGAAACGGCCCGACGCCGGAGGCAAGCACCGCCTGAATACTCAAATGAAATCCCTCTACGCTTCGATTGGACTGTTCGCCGTTACAGCGGCAGCGGAAATCTTCGGCTGCTACACGTTCTACCTCTGGCTGACGCTGATGCGTTCACCGCTCTGGCTCATTCCGGGTGTGGCGAGTCTCGCGCTCTTTGCGTGGCTGCTTACGCTGCATCCCACCGCTGCGGGCCGGACCTACGCCGCGTATGGCGGAGTCTATATCGCGGCCTCGCTGGCCTGGCTCAAGTGGGTGGACGGCCAGTCTCCCGATCGCTGGGATTTTCTCGGCGCGCTGGTCTGCCTGACCGGTGCGGCCATCATTTTGTTGCCTCGTATCAAAACCATCACCGCAAACTGAAAGGACAGAACGAAACATGAAAGCAAACCTCCGTATCCTCACCCTGGCCGCCGCCTTGTGCGTCGGGTTATTCACCGCCACCGCCGCCGACAAGAAAGTGGAAGCCGGCCCCAAAGGCGGGCGCATCCTCGAATCGACCAGCCCGAAGGCCGAGTTCTTCGTCGAGAAAGACCGCACCGTGACCATCGCGTTCTACGACGCAAAACTAAAACCCGTTGCCGCCGCGGACCAAAGCGTGACCGTCATCGCCGACGCCAAGGACGGCAAGGCCCGGCTGGAATTCGAGAAGAAGGGCGACGCGCTCGTCAGCAAAACGAAGCTTCCCGAAGGCGACGGCTACAACCTCGTCGTGCAATTCCGCCAGACGGCCGACGCCAAGCCGCAGAACTTCCGTTTCAAGCTCGACTTGAGCGTCTGTAGCGGTTGCAAGCGCGCCGAGTACGCCTGCGCCTGCCACGAATAACCCGCCAGTATCCTTTAATTGTAGCTGCGACCGTGAGGTCGCGGGCTGAATTCTAAAGCGCGAACGAAATCGATGCCGACGCCCAAACTCCAGCGTTCCCCTCCTGCGACCTCACGGTCGCAGCTACACTGATTCCATACATCCGCCGGGGGGAGGCGCCGGAGGTCCAGCTACGGACAAATCCCGCCGACCCAAAAGACCTGGTGCAGTCCAGAGCCGCTGCTGCCACCGGTGGACGTGCCGCCGCCAGGCAGGTGAATCCAGCCGTTGACGAATGCCGCGCCGGTCACGCCGTGGACCGCGACGGGCAGCGGCTCCAGCGAGTACCAGCGGTCGCGCGCCTGGACGTACATCTCCATCTCGTCGAACACCCCGTTCGGTCCCTCGCCGCCGAAGACGAAGAAGCAGCCGTCGACCGCGATGCCGTTCACGCCGCCGCGCGTCGTCGGCATCGGCGCCCGCTTGCTCCACATCGCCGTGGCCGGGTCGAACACTTCTAGCACGTTGGTCATTGCGCTCGTGAAGCCCGCGCCCAGCCGTCCGCCGACGACGTGGACCTTGCCGCCGATGGCCGCGGCGGCGAGGTGATTGCGCGCGGTGGGCATGTTCGGAAGCGTCGTCCAGCGGTTGCTCGACGTGTCGTACACGGCGAAATCCGCCCCGCGCGGCGGCCGGCCGCCCGCGACGTAAATCAGATTGCCGATGACCGCCGACGCACCGGCGCTGCGGGCGGTGGGCATTGGCGCATTCGAAGTCCAGTTGCTCGTGGCGGGATTGAACTCGAACACCGTGTTCGTGAATGAACCCGTGCCGGAGTCGGTGGTCTGTCCGCCGATGACGTAGAGCCGGCCGTTGACCGCCGCGGCCATCTCGTGATTGAGCGGCAGCGGCATGGGCGTCGTCAGCGACCATCGGTCGGTCGCCGCGTCATAGACCTGCACCGTACGAACGGTCGTGCGCGATGCCGGATAGCCGCCGAGGACGTAGATTTTTCCGCCCAACTCGGCCACGGCCATCTCGGAATTGGATTCGATCAACGAGGGGCGCGTGCCCCAGCGGCTAATAACGCGATAGAACTGTCCCTCGCCTGCCGGCGTCACGCGCCACGGATTGGTGCTCTCCAACAAGTCGAGCCAAGGCCCGCCCGCCGCGACGGCCGATTGGAGCGTCCCGCCGCCAGCCCACGACACAACGAGATTGGTTTGTGTCCGGACGATCGCCAGCCTGGCGCCTGGGCTTTGCGCCCATGGACGCGACGGAGCGGCCATGACAATCATCGCCAAAACCCATCGGCAAGATGACGGGAATCTTCCGACAATGTGACCCGCTCACGTCCGAACGCAAGCGTAGCTGCGACCGTGAGGTCGCGGGCTGAATCCTCAAGCGGCAAAGCAAACAATGCGGCTGCCCAACATTCGGCCTTCCCGTCCCGCGACCTCACGGTCGCAGCGACACTCACCGCATACTCCGGTCCGCGCCGTCGCAAAGCTCAGGCTCGACGGCTGGATTGGATTGTGGAGTCATATTCCCATGACCGCGCGATCTCCTCTCCTTCCCGCGACATTGGCGTTGGCTGTTCCGGCCCTCTTCGCCCAGGCCGAAAAAGCCGAGGCGCCAAAGTATTTAAGCCAGGTCCACGCTGCGTATCTCGACAAGCCCGCCTTGAGCGGGAGCGACACGGAACGCGCCGCGATCCAGCGCGCGGTCGATGCGGTCTATCCGGCCCTGGTGCGCATCCACGTCGTCCACGAGGAGGGCGGTGGCGGCCGGATGCAGAAGCGCCAGGCCAGCGGCAGCGGCACGATCATCACCGAAGATGGCTACATCCTGACGAACCACCACGTCGCCGGCCGCGCGACGCGCGTGGTCTGCCGGCTCTCGACCCGCGAGGAAGTGGACGCCGCGCTCGTCGGCACCGATCCGCTGAGCGACCTGGCGGTGCTCAAACTCGACCTCGCCAGCCGTCGCGATCCGAAGGCAAAACTGCCGGTGGCAAAGTTTGGGAATTCGGAGCGCGTGAAGGTCGGCGACGTCGTTCTGGCGATGGGCAGCCCGGCGGGCCTTTCCCAGTCGGTGACCAAAGGCATCGTGGCCAACACCGCGATGATTTCGCCGGGCGGCGGCGGCGGGCTGACGCTCGACGGCGAAAAAGTCGGCGAACTGGTGCGCTGGATTGGCCATGACGCCGTCATCTTTCCCGGCAACAGCGGCGGGCCGCTGGTGAACTTGCGCGGCGAAATCGTCGGTGTCAACGAAGTGGGCATCGGCAGCCTCGGCGGCGCGATCCCAGGCAATCTCGCGCAGGCGGTCGCCAAAGAGTTGATCCAGAAAGGCCGCGTGTCGCGAAGCTGGATCGGGCTCGAGGCCCAGCCGCTGCTGAAGAAAATGACCCGCGAGAAAGGCGTGCTGGTTTCCGCCGTCCTGACCGACAGCCCGGCGAGCAAGGCGGGCATCCGGCCGGGGGATTTGATCACGGAATTCAACGGCGCCGTCGTTCCGGAGAGCCGCGCTCAGGAGGACATTCCTGTGTTCAATCGCATGATTCTCACGACGCCTGTGGGTGCGAACGTGGCAGTGAAAGGTTTGCGCGGCGGCAAGCCGGCCCAATGGAAACTCACGACGGTGGATCGCGAGCCAAATCAGGCGACAGAAACCGAATTGCTGAACTGGGGCCTGACCGTGCGCAATTTCACGCGCGTCTCGGCGCTGGAGCGTCACCGGAAGGAAAAGAAAGGCGTGCTGGTGGACAGCGTCCGCTCCGGCGGCCCGGGCGCGGAGTGCAAACCGCCGTTGAAGGACGATGACGTCATTGTGCGCGTCGGGAAGACCGACATCGCCACTGTGGACGCGCTGGCCCGATTCACTCGCGAGTTCACGAAAGGGCTTTCGGAGCCCCAGCCGGTGCTGGTTACTTTCGAGCGCGGCTCGCAGCAGTTGGTGACGGTCGCACGCATCGGGCCCGAAGTGCAGGACGACAAGCCTGCCCGCCCCGCCAAGGCATGGCTCGGCGCGGAGACGCAAGTGCTCACGCGCGAGCTGGCGGAGACGTTCGACCTCGAAGGCAAGAAAGGCGTCCGTGTGACCCGGGTCGTGCCGGATTCGCCCGCAGCCGCCGCCGGCTTGAAGGTCGGCGACATTTTCCTGAAGCTCGACGGACAGGTCATTGCCGCCAGCACTCTTTCCGATCAGGAGCTGTTCGACAACCTCATCCGCCAGTACAAAGTGGGCGGCGCCGCGGAGATCGACGGCGTGCGCGACGGCCAACCGCTCAAGCTCACGGTCGCCCTTGGCCGGCAGCCGAAACCCAGTTCCGAGTTGGAGGAATTCCGGGACGATCGGTTCGAATTCACGGCTCGCGAAATGTCGCTCAGTGACCGACTGGATGCGAGGCTGGAGTCGGACACGCCGGGGGTGCGCATTGGCTCCGTGCAGAGCGCCGGGTGGGCCGCGCTGGCCGGGCTGTCCTCGGGCGATGTGTTGCTCTCCATCGACGAGCGGAAGATCGAGAGCGTCCCCGCGCTGCGCGAGGTGTTGACGAAGTTCCGCGAGAGCAAACCGCGCCGCGTGGTGTTTTTCGTCAAGCGCGGCATTCGCACGCAGTTCATCGAATTGGAACCTAAATGGTAGCATGAAACTTCTCTCCATCGTTCTCATCCTCGGCACCGGCCTTTGGATTGCCCGGCCTTCGGCCGGAAGGGCCGCCGATTCGCCCGGCGCGCTGGCGCGGAAAATCTTCACTGAGAAACAGGAGGCCGTGATCTGGGCTTCCGCTGTGGCGAAAATCAGTTTCCACGCCGAAGGTTTGAAGGACGGTCCGGCCAACATTCCGGATCGCGAGCAGAAGATGGAGACCCTCGCGACGCTCATCGATGCGGGCGGCTTGGCCGTCACCGCGCTCAGCAATATCGACCCAAGCCGCGACTACACCGGGCGGGAAATCCGCACTCGCTCGGGTACGGTGAACCTCGAAGCAAACGCCGTGCTCAAGGAAGTGAAGCTCATCCTTGGCGATGGCACGGAGATTCCCTCCGAGATCGTGATGCGCGACGCCGACCTGGATCTGGCGTTCATCAAGCCCCGGGAAGGCAGCAAGGAACTCAAGGGAGTGAAGTTTCAGGCACTCGATTTGAAGGACGGGGCGAGCGCCAACGTGGCCGACGACGTCGTCACGCTGGGGCGCATGGATGAAGTGCTCAACCGCGCCCCAAGCGTCACTCGCGGGTCCATCACGTCAGTGACACGAAAACCGCGCGAATTTCTCCGCGCCAGCGGCGCCGAAGAAGGGTGCCCGACGTTTTCGGCCGACGGCAAACTGGTGGGCATCGCGGTGAGCCGGTCCGTGAAGGGCAAGGGAAGCCAGACGGTGCTCATCCCGGCAGGCGACGTGCTTGAGATTGCCGAACAGGCGAAAACCGCCAGGCCGGCGCCGGCGGCCGAGAGGAAGCCGGCAAAGAAGGACGAGCCTTCGCCGTAACCATTCAATTGAAACAGGAGCAAACAGAGAGAACAGAGGACAGGGAGGGGAATTTGGGCATTCCCGCCGAAGCCTCGCCGCTCCCCAGCGGGTGATGGTGGTGCGTCGAACGACAAAGCAGTGTTTTGACTCTGCCGGCCTCCGTTTCCTCTGTGTGCTCCTGTTCGGAATCGAATGGTCACGGCTTAGGGACGCCGCCGGTCCCGTAGCGCAGATTTGCAATCTGCGCTACCAGTCCCGGATGTCCGGCCAATTTGCAGGCCATCCGGCGCATTGGTTCGTGGTTGGCTTTTGCCTCCTCACCGATAGGATGCGCGCGCGATGCGACGATGGATCGAATGGGCCGCGAGGCGCGGCGGGCGGATGGCGATGGCGGGCTTGCTCGGCGCGTTGGCCGGTTGCACGCATTTTTCCGGGAAAGGCATCCAATACAAGATCGAGCACCGCTACGCGGCGAGCGACCCGCGGTTCATGCGCAACATGGGGAGCCTCGTCGAGCCGGGCATCCTCGCCAGCAACAAGGTCTCCGCCCTGATCAACGGCGACCAGTTCCTTCCCGCGATGCTCGAGGCCGTGCGGGGCGCCCGGCGTTCCATCTGCCTGGAGACTTACATCTACTGGTCGGGCGAAGTGGGCCAGCAGTTCGCCGACGCGCTCGCGGAGCGGGCGCGCGCGGGAGTCAAGGTCCACGTCATCATCGACTGGGTCGGTTCGCGGCACATCGATTCGACGCTCCTGCGTCTCATGCGCCAGGCGGGTGTCGAGGTCGAGCGGTACAACCCGCTGGTCTGGTACGCCCTGACCCGCATCAACCATCGCGACCACCGCAAACTCCTGGTGGTGGACGGCCGGGTCGGGTTCATCGGGGGCGCGGGTCTGGCCGACCTCTGGAAAGGCAACGCAGATTCACCGGAGCACTGGCGCGACGCGATGTTCAAACTTGAGGGACCGGCCGTCGCCCAGTTGCAAGCTGCCTTCATGGACAATTGGACCAAGACCAACG